>NZ_JBRJGR010000012.1:0-110158 GCF_053628595.1 Roseovarius sp. MBR-154 | reverse complement strand
ATTGGCTGAGAAAAGACAAAACCCAACCCGATCAGCAGGTGCAAAGAGTAGCTTAATTTACGCCAGATCCTGTCCAACCGATGGGGAGTAGCTCAGTGTAAGACCACCCGCGCTGAAAAGAAGATTGATTCTCAATAATTTCCATAAATCAATCATTCGACAATACCTTGCATAGAGTCGACCCTGTTGTTGATTGATATTGCATTGGTGCGTTTGATACATAAGGCCGCTTGCAAGGGCCTTCCCCGGCCTCACGGCGACAGCCAGCGCACCTGCCCCATCGGGGCCAGATCATAGCCGCCAAGCGCCGCGGCCTTGGCCACCATCGCGTCGGATCGCATGAAGGCGAGAAGGCGCTGCACCGGGTCGGTGAAATAGATCCGCCGGTCGATCAGCACATCAAAGCGTTCCTGCAACAGCGGCCGAAAGGTGAGGCGGAACTGACGCGCCATGGATTCGATGCCGAGCGTCGCCTCGGCCTCGCCCGCCGCCACCGCCGCCGCCGCGTCGCTTTCGGTATGGGCGGGGCTGGTGGGCGTGAGGATATCGCCGGGGGCAAGCCCCGCCTCCCGCATCAGGCGATCGAAAAGCGCCGTGGTTCCGGCCCCCTCCTGCCGCAGGATCACCCGCCGCCCGCGCAAATCGCCGAAATCGCGCACCATGTCCGCCACTGCCGGGGCCAGTATCAGGCCACGCTCCCGCGCCGCCCAGCCGATCAGCACCGCGTCGCGCAATCCCGCTGCCTCAAGTGTGGCGATGTTCCAGCCGTCGGCGTCAGGGATGTGCAGCCCGGCAAGGCCCGCGCGGCCCTCGGCGAATACCGCCAGACCGTCGCAGCTGCCATTCCACAGGGTCGCGAGCCCGGCCCCACTTTCACGCAGCGCCCAGTCGAGCAGCGGATCGTGCGAGCCGGTCACAAGGTCGGGGCGCGTGGCGGGGTGCAACGCGCCCTCGCCTTCGATCCAGGCGGTGAGTTCGCCTTGCGGAAAGAGCAGCTTGCCAGTGATCTTGCGATGCGGAATCTCGCCTGTCGCCACCATGTCATAAACCTTGCGCTCGCGCACGCGCAGCAGGTCGGCAACTTCCTTGGTGGTCAGATAGGCAGGGTCCATCGGCTCTCCGGATCTCTGGGGCATTGCCTTTTTCCTAGCCCATCCTGATCCGGAAATCAGCAGGAAAGCGCGCTCAGAGCCGGTTGACCGGCAGTTTCAGCATCGGGTTGCCATCGGCGTCGCGCGGCACCTCTCCGGCGCGCATGTTGACCTGAAGCGACGGCAGGATCAGGCGCGGCATGGCCAGTTGCGCATCGCGCTCGGTACGGAACTTGACAAAGTCTTCGCGGGACTTTCCGCCGCCCACATGAATGTTGTTCGCCTTTTCCTCGGCCACCGTGGTCTCCCACGCGATATCGCGGCCACCCGGCCCGTAATCATGGCACATGAAGAGGCGCATGGCATTGGGCAGGCCAAGCACCTTCTGGATGCTGTCGTAAAGCTCACCCGCATCACCGCCCGGGAAATCGGCGCGGGCCGAGCCCCCATCGGGCATGAAAAGCGTATCGCCCACAAACGCCGCGTCGCCCATCACATGCACCATGCAGGCAGGCGTATGGCCCGGCGTGTGCATCGCAAAGCAGGTCATCCCGCCCACCGTGTAGGTATCGCCCTCGGTGAACAGCCGGTCGAACTGGCTGCCATCGCGCTGAAACTCGGTGCCTTCGTTGAAGATCTTGCCGAACACGTCCTGAACGACCATGATCCTTTCGCCGATGCCGACCTTGCCGCCGAGACGCTCCTGGATATAGGGAGCCGCCGACAGATGATCCGCATGCACATGGGTCTCGATGATCCATTCGAGGCTCAGGCCCTCGCGCTCGATATACGAAATCATCGCGTCGGCATGATCATAGGTGATCCGCCCCGCCGCCATATCGATATCCATCACGCTATCGACCACGGCACAGGCATCAGAGCCCGGATCCTTTACCACGTAACTGATCGTATTGGTCCCGTCATCGAAGAATGCCTCGACCTGCGGATGCAGCTTCATGTTCACCGGGTAGTCGCTCATGCCGTGGACCTCCGTTCCGCCTGTTTCGCCTGAATTAGGCGCGCTACCCAAAGCCCAGCGAGAAGCGCCGCGACAAAGCCCGCGACCTCGACCTTGCCAGTGCCGAGCGCGGGCACGGCGGCCCCCGGGCAGAACCCGGCAATGCCCCAGCCGATGCCGAACACTGCCGCGCCGCCGATCAGCCGCGCGTCGATATCGCGCGACGTGGGCAGTTGGAATCTCTCTTCGATCACCGGCTTATCACGCCGCAGCACGAAACGATAGCCGATGAAGGTGGTCACCAGCGCACCGCCCATCACGAAGATCAGGCTCGGATCCCATGTTCCGGCGATGTCGAAGAAGTTGAGCACCTTGGCCGGGTTGATCATGCCGGAAATGGCGATCCCAACGCCAAAGATCAGGCCCACCACGAATGCAGACATGAAACGCATGGCTCAGACCCCCAACACATGGCGAATGACATAGACGGTGATCCCGCAGGCAATCATGAACGTGATGGTCGCGATCATCGACCGGGGCGAGAGCCGCGCATTGCCGCACACCCCGTGCCCCGAGGTGCAACCCGAACCATAGGTCACGCCGATACCCACGATGAACCCGCCGATCAGGATCATCGGCCAGCTCACGGGTACATCGACGGCGGGCATCTGCCCGCTCACCGCCAGCACCAGCAAGGGCCCGGCGATCATCCCCGCGACCATCGCCGCGCGCCAACCCCTGTCGCCCGGCGTCGAGCCAGTCACCAGCCCCGAGAGGATGCCCGTGGCCCCCATCACCCGGCCTTGCAGGAACATCAGCAATACTGCGGACAATCCAATTAGCACGCCCCCCGCCAGTGACATGAGCGGTGTGAACTCCGTCTCGAACCCTGTCATTTTCCGTCGTCCCTCATCCGCCATGAAAGCGCCTGACGGCGCCTCACCACATATTCATGACTGAATATATGAAAGAGGCGTTGTTTTTTACAGTCCTAATCCCGCGTCCACAGAAATGTGACCGGGCCCGCGCGCAACCTAGTCCTTGGATTGTGCCGCGCGCAGGGTGCCACGGGTGATCGCCACGATACTGATCACCGTCAGCGCCCAGAAGAACCAGGTGATCGGCCCGCGCAGCAGGATCTCGGGACTGCCGCCTGACATCAGCATGGATTGGCGGAAATTATCCTCGAGCAGCGGCCCGAGGATGAAGGCGATGAGGAAGGGCGCGGCCGGGATGTGATAGCGTGACATCACGAAGCCGACCCAGCCCATAACGAACATCACGCCCACGTCGAAGATGTTGTTGTTGACCGCGAACACCCCGTAGATGCACAGCACCAGCACCATCGGCATCAGAATTCGCTTGGGAATATCCGCCACCGGACGGAAGCCGCGAATCGCCAGCCCGCCGATGATGAACAAGATGCCCGAGGACAGGATGAGACCGATGAAAAGGCCATAGATGATGTCCACGTTCATCACGAACATCATCGGCCCCGGTTGCAGCCCGTGCACCATGAAGGCCCCGATGATGATCGCGGTGATCACGTCGCCCGGCACGCCAAGCGCCAAGAGCGGGATGAGCGTCGCGCCGGCCACGCCGTTGTTGCCCGCCTCCGACGCCGCGACACCCTCGATCTCGCCCTTGCCGAAATTCGCCTTGTTGGGCGATTTGCGCCGCGCCTCGGAATAGCTCAGGAACGCCGCCGGGGCCGCGCCGATACCGGGGATGGAGCCGAGAAAGACCCCGATGAAACTGCCCCGGATGATCGAGCGGAAACAGCGTTTGTACTCCGCGAAGGTAACCCATTTGCTGCCCAGATTCTGCACCTTGCCCATGTGACCGGTGGGGTGCCAGACCATGTTGATCACCTCGGGGATGGCAAAGAGGCCGATCAGCACGGCGATGAAATTGAGGCCCCCCATCAGGTTCGGATCGCCGAAGGTGAAGCGGTTGGTGCCATAGACCAGATCGAGCCCGATAGTGGCGAGCAAAAGCCCCAGCAGCGCCGACAGCGCCCCGCGCAGCAGGCTCTCGCCCGAGACGCCTGCGATGATCGTCAGGGAAAAGAGGATGAGTGCGAAGAATTCCGGCGGGCCGAAGCTCAGGGCAAAAGACGCAAGGAACCCCGCAAAGAAGATCAGCGCAAGGTTCGAGACGAAATCCGCCGTGCAGGACGCCCAGAGCGCCATGCCGAGTGCGCGCCCCGCCTCACCGCGTGCCGCCATTGGATGCCCGTCGAGGATCGTGGCAGAAGAGGCAGGCGTGCCCGGCGTCTTGATCAGGATCGCCGGGATCGAGCCTCCGAAAATGCCGCCCTTGTAGACGCCCAGCAGCAGCAGGATGCCATTGATCGGCGCCATCGGAAAGGTAAAGGGCAGCGCCAATGCCACCGCCATCGTCGCCGAAATACCGGGGATCGCGCCACCGACCACGCCGATCACGATGCCGATGACCAGCGACAGGAATGCCTCCCAATTGCCGACGAGGGCCAGCCCCGCCATCACACTGTCAATGAGGCTCATGGCAGTCTTACCAGTTCACCCTGCGGAATTGCGACGCTCGCCACATGCGCGAAGAAGGCGTAGAGCACGAGGGGCACCACGATTGCGCAAATGAAGGCCGTCGCCGGGTGGCGCGTCTTGACGAGAAAGGCAAGGGCCACGAAGGCCAGCATCGAGCTCCAGACCATGCCGAGCGCGGGCATCACCCAGAAGGTCGCCACCATCAGCACCGCCATAGCCGCCAGGCGCAGCATGCCCTTTCGGGGATCATCGATCGGGTCATTGACCGGGTCGCCGCCGCCCATCCCTTGCCGCCCCGTCAGCACCAGCGCGAGCCCCACCAGCCCGGTCAGCCCGCCGAGAATGTAAGGCCAGAACAGCGGTGACAGCACGATGTTGCGCACATTGCTGGGCGACGATACCCAGTTCGGAATGGCGTAGAGAATGAGAAAGAGGGCTGCGAAAATAGCCCCGATGCCTAGCTGCATCTGCATTGCCCGATGGCTCAAACCTGACCCTCCCCCATCAGATGACGGCTGATATTGCCCGGGCGCATGTCAGCCGCGCCCGGGACGTTTGTCAATCGGGCCTCAGCCTTCGATCCGCATGCCCAGCTTGTCGACCAGCGCACGGAAGGTGTTGTATTGAGTCTCGATGAACTCATTCGCCTCTTCCGGGCTCATCACCTCAATGACCGACCCGCGCGAGGTCATCTGCTCGACGAATTTCTCGTTTCCGGCGGCGACGCTCATCCACTCGCCCCATTTGTCGGCCACCTCGTCGGGCAGGTCATCGGGCCCGGCAATGCCGGTCCAACCCACCAACTGGCGCAGTTCAGGTTTGCCAAGGCTGTTGGCGGACGGCGCATCAAAGCCCGGTACCGGCTCGTCCGTGGTCACCATCAGCGGCTTGAGCTGTCCGTTGGCAACGAAGCTCGCCAGCGCCGAAGTATTGGTGCACAAAAACGTCGCCGTGCCGTTGAGCACCGCCGTTGCCGCAGCACCGCCGCCCTTTTGCGGGATATGCGTGGCCTTTTCCAGCGGGTCCTTGACGCCGAATTCATCGAGCACGAACACCGCCGCCAGATGCAGCATCGAGCCCACACCCGACGAGCTATAACTGGTGCCCTCGCTCTCGGTCAGGCTGACCAGATCCTCCATGCTCTCGATACCGGAATCGGGCCGCACGGCACAGGCCACCGGGTTGATCTCGTAGACCGTGACAAAGCGGAAATCGTCGAGCGTATAGGGCAGCGTCGCCTTCATCGCCGGGTTGACGGTATGCGACCCGACGCGCGCGAACAGCATCGTATAGCCATCGGGCTTGGCGTTCTGCACCGCGACCGAGCCGGTTGCCCCGCCCGCGCCGGTGATGTTCGACATGACCAGCGTGCCGCCCACGGCCTTGCCCAATGGCTCGGCAATGGTGCGCGCAGAGATGTCCGTCGCGCCCCCGGCACCATAGGGAATGACCATGTTGATCGGGCGTTCGGGATATTCGGCCAGCGCGGGTGCCGCTGCAACCCCCAGACCCATGGCGCACAGCGCGCCCAGATGTCTCAGTTTCATTTTGTCCTCCTCCTCTGTCGTGGCGTGGCGACGCGGGTCGTGATCGCGCATTGCACCGCCTGCCGGTTCAGGTGTAACTTTAAGGCAACCTTAATATAAGCAATATTCCGTTACAGCTTGCGTTAGACAAGCTTACGGTAAAGGCAGATCATGTCAATCCGACGCCTCCGCACCCTGATCGCCGTGGACGAGCACAAGACCTTCAGCGCCGCCGCTGACGCGGTATTCGTGACCCATGCCGCCGTCAGCCAGCAGATGCGCAGCCTCGAGGAGGAATGGGGCGTCGCGCTCTTCGACCGGTCGCGTCGCACCCCCGAACTCACCCCGGCCGGGCGGGCCTTTGTCGCCCACGCCCGCGACATCGTGCGCGCCTATGACGGGATTGTGCCGTCGGTTCTGGGCGATGAGGGGTTTCAGGGCGAGATCTCGCTCGGCGCGGTGCCGATGACCCTCACGGGCCTCACGCCGCTCTCGGTCAGGCTGCTGAAGCAGAGCTTTCCCGACCTGCATGTGCGCATCGTGCCCGGCATGACGACCGGGCTGATCGCCGAGGTCGAGCGTGGCGCGATCGACTGCGCGGTGCTGTCGCGGCAAGGCCCGCTGCCGCCTGAGATAGACCATGCCGACATCGCCCGCGAACCGATGGAGTTGCTGGCCCCCGAGGACACCACCGGCGACGACGTGCGCGCCCTTCTGGCGCAACATCCCTTCATCCGCTTCAGCCGGGATGCGGTGGTGGGCGGGCTGATCGACGGCTGGCTGCGCGAGCAGTCCATCGCCGTCAACGTGACGATGGAATTGCAGGGTCTGGAGGCGATTTCCAGCATGGTTCTGGCGGGGCTTGGCGTGTCGATCGTGCCCGCGCGCTGCGTGCGCGGGGCAAGCCCCCTGCCCCTGCGTCGCCTGCCCCTGCCCGAAGGAGCACCGGTGCGGCAACTGACGCTTGCGCATCGCCGCGACAATCCCCGCATCCGGGTCATTCAGGAGATCCACACCGCCCTGCTGGGCGCGGTCGGGATCGGGGCCTTCAAGCCGGCTGTGGCAGGCACCCCCGCATGACGCCCGAGACCGCGCTTTACGTCGCCGCAGGCGCGCTTGCGGGCGGGCTGATCAACGGGATGGCAGGCTTTGGCACCGCGCTTTTCGCGCTCGGGTTTTTCCTCAATGTCATGCCCCCGGTGCAGGCGGTGGCGGTGGTCGTCGTGCTTTCGGTCTTCACGGGCGTGCAGGGGCTATGGGTCGTCCGCCATGCCATCGGCGCAAACAAGCGGCGGCTGGCAAGGTTCCTCCTGCCGGGCATCGCAGGCATCCCCCTCGGTGTGCTGATCCTGTCGGTGCTCGACGCGCGTAGCCTGAAACTGGTGATCGCCGGGCTTCTCATCCTCTATGGCGGTTATTTCAGCCTGCGCGCCCAACTTCCCCGCTTTGAACGCCCGACCCCGATCTGGGACATGATCGTGGGCTTCTCGGGCGGGGTGCTAGGCGGGGCGGCCTCGCTCTCGGGCGCGCTGCCGATGATGTGGTGCGCCCTGCGCCCCTGGGCCAAATCCGAGACGCGCGCGGTGCTGCAACCGTTCAACGTCACGGTTCTCACCCTCACGGCAGCCGCGCTCGCGCTCAAGGGAGCCTATACCCGCGAGACGCTGATCTACCTCGCGCTTGCCCTGCCGCTCTCGGGTGTGGCCGCGCAGATCGGCATCGCGATTTTCAAGCGCCTGCACGACGCCGCCTTCCGGCGGTTGCTGATCGCGATAACGCTTGTTTCGGGCTTGGTCCTGCTGCTGCGCGAGTTGGCGTGACGCGGCCTCACAGACCTCGCGCGATCTGGCGCAACTCGAACTTCTGGATCTTGCCGGTCGCGGTCTTGGGCAATTCCTGAAACACCACCGATTTCGGCGTCTTGAATCCGGCCAGACGCTCGCGGGCAAAGGCGATGAGGTCAGCCTCTTCCGCCGTCGCGCCATCCTTCAACTCGACGAACGCGCAGGGCACCTCGCCCCATTTCTCGTCCGGCCGCGCCACCACGGCACAGAGCAGCACCGCCGAGTGCCGCATCAGCACCCCCTCCACCTCGACCGAGGAAATATTCTCGCCGCCCGAGATGATGATGTCCTTGGCCCGGTCGGCGATCTGCAGATAGCCGTCGGGATGCTGCACGGCGATGTCGCCGGAATGGAAATAGCCCCCCTCGAATGCCTCCTGCGTGGCCTTGGGGTTCTTGAGATACCCCTTCATCACCGAATTGCCCCGGATCATGATCTCGCCCTGCGCATTCCCGTCCATTGGGGTCTGCTGCATGGTCTCGGGGTCCATCGCGGTGATGTCCTCCATCATCGGCATCAGGACACCGGTGCGCGCCTTGATCGCATAGCGGTCGTCGTCATCCAGATCGTTCCAGCCCTCCTGCCACAGGCATTCGGTGACATGGCCATAGGTCTCGGTCAGCCCGTAAACCTGCGTTACCTGAAAGCCCAGGGGCTCGATCGCCGCCAGTGTTGCGGCGGGGGGCGGGGCCCCGGCGGTAAAGACATCGACGATATGCTCGAACGCCCGCCGGTCCTCGCCCTTGGCGTTGACGATGGTGTTGAGCACGATGGGCGCGGCCCCGAAATGGGTGACGCCCTCATCGGCGATGGCGTCATAGATCGCCTTGGCGGTGATGTCGCGACAGCACACGGTGGTGCCGCCCAGCACAGGCATCATCCAGACGTGGTTCCAGTTGTTGCAATGAAAGAGCGGCACGATGGTCAGATACCGCGGATAGCGCCGCATGTCCCAACTCACGACGGTGCCCATGGTCATGAGGTACGCGCCGCGATGGTGATAGACCACGCCCTTGGGCCGCCCCGTGGTGCCCGAGGTATAGTTGAGCGCGAGGCTCTCCCATTCGTCCTGCGGCATGATCCACTCGAACTCCGGGTCGCCGGTGGCCAGCAATTCCTCGTATTCCATGTAATGCCCGTGGCCATGCACGCCCGCCTGATCGTCGGCCACCTCGATGATGCCGGGGGCGGGGCGTTCCATCAGTTCGGTGGCCTGCATGAGCGTAGGCAGGAACTGCGGATCGCAGAGCACCAGCCGCGCCTCGCCGTGATCGAGGATATAGGCGATGGTGTCCGCCTCGAGCCGGGTGTTGATCGCGTTGAGCACCGCCCCCGCCGCCGGCACGCCGAAATGCGCCTCGCAATGGGCGGGGATGTTGGGCAGCAGCGTGGCCACCACGTCGCCCGGCTCGATCCCGAGACCCACCAGCGCCGAGGCCAGACGTGAGACCCGCGCGTGATATTCGGAATAGGTCTTGCGGAACCCGTGATAGACCAGCGCCTCGCGATCCGGAAAGAGATGCGCCGCGCGCCGCAGATGCGACAACGGCGTCAGCGCCACGAAATTCGCGGCGCAACGCTCCAGCCCGGTCTCGTCCTTCATCCAGCCCATCGAACCCTCCCTGATTCTCCCTCGCGGGTCCGGGGAGATTAGGCAAGTTCAGGGCGCTTTCAAATGGGGAAGATCGGGCGGGGGCCGTTACAGCCCCAGCTTGGCCGTCACGATCTCGTTCACCGCCTTGGGGTTGGCCTTGCCGCCGGTGGCCTTCATCACCTGCCCCACGAACCAGCCCGCCAGCTTGGGATTTCCTCTCGCCTTTTCCACCTGCGCGGGGTTGGCGGCGATGATCTCGTCGACGGCCTGCTCAATCGCGCCCGTGTCTGTCACCTGCTTCATACCGCGTTCCTCGACGATGGTCTCGGGGTCGCCGCCTTCGGTATAGACGATCTCGAAAAGGTCCTTGGCGATCTTGCCGGAAATGGCGTCGGACTTGATCAGCCGCACGATGGCGGCCAGTTGCGCCGGGCTGACCGGGCTGTCCTCGATGGAATGGTCTTCTTTCTTCAACCGTCCAAACAGTTCGTTGATCACCCAGTTCGCCACCAGCTTGCCGTCGCCCGCGCCCGCCGCGACCTGCTCGAAATAGCCGGCATTGGCGAGGTCGGCGGTCAGCACGCTCGCGTCATATTCCGACAGGCCGAATTCCAGAACAAAACGGGCCTTCTTGGCATCGGGCAGTTCGGGCAGGTTGGCCGCGATATCGTCGACCCAGGCCTGCTCAATTTCCAGCGGCAGCAGGTCGGGGTCGGGGAAATAGCGGTAATCATGCGCCTCTTCCTTGGACCGCATGGAGCGGGTTTCGTTCTTGTCCGGGTCATAGAGGCGGGTTTCCTGCACCACCTCGCCGCCGGATTCGAGGATCGCAATTTGACGGCGTGCCTCGTAATCAATCGCCATCTGGATGAAGCGCATGGAGTTCATGTTCTTTATCTCGCAGCGTGTGCCGAGATGCGCGAAATCCTGTGTCTCCTGGTACTTCTCATACTGCCCCGGACGGCAGACCGACACGTTGACGTCGGCGCGCAGGTTGCCGTTCTGCATGTTGCCGTCGCAGGTGCCCAAGTAACGCAGGATCTGGCGCAGCTTGGTGACATAGGCGGCGGCCTCTTCAGGGCCGCGAATGTCGGGGCGGCTGACGATCTCCATCAGGCAGACGCCGGTGCGGTTCAGGTCCACGAAGGACATCGCCGGGTCCATGTCGTGGATGCTCTTGCCCGCGTCCTGTTCCATGTGGATGCGCTCGATCCGCACCAGTCGTGCGATGCCCGGTTCCATGTCGACGAGGATCTCGCCCTCGCCAACCAGCGGATGATAAAGCTGGCTGATCTGGTAGCCCTGCGGCAGGTCGGGATAGAAATAGTTCTTGCGGTCAAACGCCGACCAGAGGTTGATCTGCGCCTTCAGCCCCAGCCCCGTGCGCACCGCCTGCTCGACGCAAAACTCGTTGATGACGGGCAGCATGCCGGGCATGGCGGCGTCGACAAAGGCGACGTTGGAATTGGGTTCCGCCCCGAATTGGGTGGAGGCCCCGGAGAACAGCTTGGCCTTGGAGGCCACCTGCGCGTGCACCTCCATCCCGATGACGAGTTCCCAGTCGTGTTTCGCCCCGGCGATGACCTTGGGTTTCGGGGTCTCGTAGGTGAGATCCAGCATCGCGCCGCTCCATGCTCTGACTTCGCCCACGTTCTACGCGGCGCCGGTCACGGGGGCAAGGGGATAGGCGCGGATCTCAGCCCGCCTGCCGGTTGTTCCGGGCGCGGAACTCGGTTTCCTCGGTGATGGCGAACCGCCCGCCTGACAGCTTTTGCAGCTTGCCGTCGCGCAACAGCTTGCCAAAGGAGCGCAGCCCGTCCTCGCGCGAGAAGCGGTCCTGCTCGATCTCCTTGAGCTTGCCCATCAGCATCGGGCGCGAGAATTGCGGCCGCCCCTCGACATCGGCGAGATAGGCGGCAGCGGCTTCAAGCAGGTCGGGCAGCGCGCTCGCTCCCACTTTCTCGGCAAAGGCCGTGAACCCGCCCTCGCGCGCGGTCTCGGCCCCGGTCTGGATATCGGCGGCGGAGACCCGGCGCGGCCGGATTGGCCCCCGATCGGTATCCACCCGCTGCTCGGCCACCAGCTTGAGCGGCGCGGGACGGGCCTCGACCGGGCGCGCGCTGCGCGCCTCCGAAGGCGGCAGCACCTGCGGCCGACGCGGGCGTACCACATCGGCGAGGTCGGCGCGATACGGTGTCTCGTCGACATCGGGCTTGAGCTCGGATCCGGCGGCCTTTTCGGCGCGAGTCGCCTCGAGCGCGGCACGCAGGTGCTGGATCGTGTTGCGTCGCTGGCTGGAGGCGGGGGCCTCGAGTTGACTGTCGGTTTCGTCGAAGATGCGCGACAGATCGCCCTCGGCCTCGGCACGGGCAAGCTTGCGGCGGCCTGCGGGCGTATGATCGGCGGGCTCTGCCACCCGCAAGCCGGGCTCCTCGCTCTGGGGCAGAGACACCTCTGCCGTCTCCGGCTCACCCTCCTCCGGCTCGTCCTCGAGCGCGGCCTCCGGGTCGAATTCTGCCTCGAGCTCGGCGAGTTCGCGCTGCAACTCGGCCTCTTCCTCGGGGCTGAGTGCGGACTCGTCGTCGAACATGTTCTCGCTGAGGTCGCGTTCGGCCTCACCCGTGTCGGTATCGTCTTCGAAGAGCCCCTGTTCGAGCATCTCGTCAAGCGCCTCGCGCTTGACCTTGAGCACGCGTGCACTCGGGAGCTCGGGCGTCTCGTCCTCATAGAGGCTCTCGGGCGCGTCGTTTTCAGAGCCCGCGTCGCGCAGCGTCGCACCACCCGTCAGCGGCTCGTCCTCGATCACCGCATCTTGTCCCGGTGCGGTTTCATCCGTGGTGACAATGTCATCGGCTTCTGCAACCGCGTCGCCCTCGGCCGCTTCGGCTTCGGCAACTTCGGGTCCGTCGGCGTCGGCAACCGTGTCATCCTCGACCTCGTCCACGCCGATTGCGTCGTGATCCCTGGCAGCCGCTCCGTCCTCGGCGCCCATCACGGGCGGGCTCTCGGGCGCCTCATCTTGCATCGCGTCGTCTTTGTCGGTTTCCTGCGGCGCGGGCTCCACTGGGGATTCTGGCTCCGCCCTGTCATCGGCCAGAAGTGCGGCCAGCGTATCCTCGAACGCATCCTGCTGCGCGGCCTCGGGTTCCGAATGCGCGGCAAGATCGGCGGGTGTGGCGATCTCTTCTTCGGTGACCTCGTCCTCATACACGTCCGGCCAGAACGCGGTCTCGTCGGAGTCCGAGTGCACGAAGTCCTGCGCATGCTCGTCTTCGCTGTACTGGTCCGTAACAGAGGGCGCATCGCCGCTCACGACCGAGCGGATCAAATGCAGCTTGGCCGCGAAACTGTCAGGATCGGCGGCCAGCGGCGCCCGGCGCTCAGGCTGCGGAACCTCCTGCCACTCGGGCTCGGCGGCCTTGGCGGGCTCCGCGACCGGTTCGGGCGCATAATTCGTCGCGGCCATGGCCACTTCCGATGCGGTATCGGCAAGATCGGCATCTGGCGCGTCCTGCGTCGTGGTCTCGGGCTGCGGTGCGGCAAGCGCCGTGGGCGCAGCCTTTTCCTGAGGCGGCGCGGCATCTTCGGTCGCGGCCTCGCCGCTGCGCGGCGCGTTGTCAGCCCGCAGGACGATGCGGCCCTGCTGTTCGCTGGCCTCGACCCGGCGCGAAATCTCGCGTTCGGCGATGCGGGCCAGCATCTCTGCATCCGGCGTTGGCGGCTCTGCCCCGAAATAGCGGTCGTCTGCGGCCAGATCGCGGAAATATTCCGCGATCGCTTTCATCGTATCGAATGAATCATCAAAGCCTTCCAGCGTACACGAAAAGGTGCCGTAGGAGACCGTCAGAATTTTGCTTGAACCAACCATATTTAAAGCTCGCTTTGCTTGCCTGCAAAGACAGTGTTTACCATGACCGCCAAGACCAAAGCGGCGCGATTCTTCGATCTTTACTGTATCATTTCATGGTCACAATGTGTCATCGCAAGGGTTAAGGCAACGATAAGGACGGCGAGAAATGATTGTGCACGAAAACGATCCAATCACGCTGATCGGCGGGGCCGGGGTGTCGGACCGGTTGCTCGACCGTGCCCTCGGGCTGGCGGACCGGGTCGTCGCGGCCGATAGCGGGGCTGACCGGGCGCTGGCCCATGGCGTCACGCCGCGCGCGGTGATCGGCGATTTCGACAGCATCTCGGACCACGCGCGCGCCGCCCTGCCCGAGGCCATCCTGCACCACATGCCGGATCAGCACAGTACCGATTTCGACAAATGCCTGCGCAGCATCGCGGCACCGCTCATTCTCGGCGTCGGCTTTTGCGGCGACCGGCTCGATCATCAACTGGCGGCCTGCAACGCGCTGGTGCGCTACCCGGCGCAGCGCTGCGTCCTGCTGGGCGAGGTCGATCTGATGTTCCTCTGCCCGCCCGCGATCCACTTGCCGCTCGATCCGGGCTGTCGCGTCTCTCTCTTTCCGATGGGCGCGGTCGAGGGCGCGTCCGACGGGCTGCAATGGCCGATTCGCGGGCTGAATTTCGCCCCTGACGGGCAGAGCGGCACATCGAACGCGGCCACCGGGCCGGTGCATCTGACCGTCACCGCGCCCAAGATGCTGGTGATGCTGCGGGTGGACAGGCTCGACATCGTGGTGACCGCCCTTGCCGAGAGTGCGGCGCGGTGGCCTGACGGGGCAAACCCGAGATGAGTGCGACAGGCCGGATCGGAAGCTGGATCGACGCGGTCGTCTGCGATCTCGGGCGGCAGATGCGCTGGACCTTCCTGCCGCCGCTGATGGTCTATTTCGCCGCCGGCTTCTCGGGGCTGACGATGATCGTGGGCACCTTCTTCGTGAAGGAATATCTCGACCTCTCGGCGGCTTATCTTGCGGGGCTCGCCTTCTGGGCGGGTCTGCCCTGGGCGCTGAAGATGCCGTTGGGCCATCTGGTCGATATCATCTGGCGCTGGAAATGGCTGCTGGTCTATCTCGGTGCCGGGCTGATCGGGCTGTCAGTCTTCATCATGCACCTGCTGCTGACGCAGACCGAGATGATGACCGCGATCATGCCGATGGCTGCGTGGTACATCACGTCCTACCTGCTGGCCCCCTGTGGTCTGGTGATCCAGGATGCGGTGGCCGATGCCATGTCGGTCGAAGCGGTGCCGCAGATAGATGCGCAAGGCCGCGAGATCGGGCTCGAGCAATCGCGCGCCATGCACACGACGATGCAGACGCTGGGCCGGTTCGCGCTGATCCTGGGGACGGTGGCCGTGGCGACGCTCAATATCTCGATGTTTTCGGGCATCGAGGCGATGGACGACGACGCCAAGCGTCAGATTTACGCCAATATCTACCTGACCGCACTGCTCATTCCTGTGGTGTCGGTCTCGGGCGTGGTGCTGGCAGGGGTCCAGAAGATCCGCGCGCGGCGGGGGTTGATCCGCAACGGCCTCGGCCCCGCAGAGGCCGATGCGCTCTTCGAGCGGCCCGACGAGGACACCAAGCCGAACCCGTGGTATTTCATTGGCGGCGCGGGCTTCGTGGCGATCTCGCTCACTGTCGGGCTGAGCGACATCGCCTATGGGCAGGAGATCATCTTTGTCGGCTCCATGACAATCGTGCTGCTCCTGATGCGCCAGTTGATCGCGGTGCTGACACCAGCCCAGGCGCGGGCGCTGATCGGCACGGCGCTGGTCATCTTCATCTTTCGCGCGGTGCCCCGCCCGGGTGACGGCTATACGTGGTTTTCCATCGACGTTCTGGGCTTTGACCAACAGTTCCTGTCGATCCTGTCGCTGATTACCTCGGTGCTTACATTGGTGGGCATGGTGATCCTGCGCCCGCTGATGGCCAGCAAACCCATCGTCTATATTGTGGTGCTGCTGACGCTGGCGGGGGGCATTCTGTCACTGCCCAATATCGGGCTCTATTACGGAATTCAGGACATCACCGCACCGCTCACCGGTGGGGTCGTCGATGCGCGCTTCATCGCGATTCTCGATACGGCCATCGAATCGCCGCTCGGGCAGATCGCGATGATCCCGATGCTGGCCTGGATCGCGCGCAATGCTCCGAATGACCTCAAGGCGACGTTCTTTGCCGTCATGGCCTCCTTCACCAACCTTGCGCTGTCGGCGAGTTCGTTGCTGACGAAATACCTCAACGAGGTCTTCGTCATCACCCGCGAGGTCACCGACCCCGAAACCGGGCAAGTCACCACCCCTGCGGACTATTCCGATCTCGGCATCCTGCTGATCGTGGTGAGCGTGGTGACAGTGGGCCTGCCACTACTGGCGGTGGCCATGGTGCAGAATTCGCGCCTGCGCACGCAGGACTGAAGCAATTTCAGAAAAAGTTGATAGACTTTTTCGGTTCGAAATTGCGAAAAATCAATAGGCCAGAGCATTCTTCAGTGTTTCAACAAAAGGCCGAAAAGCTCTAGGGCGCGCCATCCCCACGCCGGACGGCGACGCCTGCAAGAAACACCTCGATGGCAAGGCAACGGCGCGCCGCGAACGCCTTGGGCGAGGCCAGCCGCGCCGGATCGAGCAGCGATTCGATCGGCCAGGGCCGCACCATGTCGAGCAGAAGCGCGGCCGCCGCCTCGGTATCGTCGAGTCGAATTTCCTCGCGCGCAACGCCGCGCTGCAATTCCTGCGTGAGAATACGGAGATCGCGCTGCATCAGCCGATCAACCAGATCGCGCCCGATCTCGGGGCAGGCAGGCACCTGCGCCATGAAGGTGCGCAGGATCTCCAGCGGCAGGCCATAGCCCTGATGGCGGGCATTGCTGGTCAGGATGCGGTTCAGACGCTCGGCAATCGGCAGATCCGTTTCCGAGACGGGCAAGGGCTGGATGAACTGCTCCGCAACCCTGTCCATATAGGCGCGCAAGAGCGTGGTCCGGCTGGGAAACACATCATAGAGCGTGCGCTTGGACATCCCCGCCCGGCGCGCGATGATCTGCATCGTCGCGCCGTCGAGCCCGGCCTCGGCATGCACCTCTTCGAGCGCGGCAAAGATCGCCTCGCGCCGCGCCTCTGGCGAGAGCGTCACCGGACGCCCGCGTCGTCCCGGATCACATTGCCCGATTGACGGGCGCTTTGCCGGTATCGACCCCATTCATCCTCGCACAGTCACTGTGTGCCCCCAATTGCGCGCTTGCCATTTCCAAACGGGTCATATTTATAAAACCCAATGGTTTTATAATACGACGGGTGCATGCGCGCCACTCCTTTATCCGTGAAAGGGCTCCGTGATGGCTTATCTTTCTCGCCTCATACTCGCAGTTGCAGCCTGTGCCGCTCTGATGCCCGGCGCCCTGACCGCGCAGCAGGGGCAAGGCCCGGCACCGGTGACCGTGGTCACGGTCGCGCCTCAGGACGTGACATTGACCTCGCTGTTGCCCGGGCGCGTTGCCGCCTCTGCCGAGGCCGAGGTGCGCCCGCAGGTCAACGGCATCATCACCGAGCGTCTGTTCGACGAGGGTGCCGACGTGTCTGCGGGCGACCCGCTTTATCAGATCGACGTGGCGACCTACGAGGCCTCAGTCCGTCAATCGCGCGCCACTGTGGCGCAAGCCGAGGCCGTGTTGCGTGCCGCCGAACGCGAGGCGAACCGGTTGGTGGAACTGCAATCGCGCAACGTGGCCAGCGAGCAGGCGCTCGATGAGGCGGTATCGGCGCGTGACAGCGCCGAGGCCGGGCTGGAACTGGCGCGCGCGCAACTCAACTCTGCCGAGATCGAGCTGTCGCGCACCACGATCCGCGCGCGCCTCTCGGGCCGGATCGGCCTGTCGCAGACCTCGCAGGGCGCGCTCGTGACCGCAAGCCAGGCGCAGCCGCTGGCGGTGATCCGCAATATCAACCCGGTCTATGTGGACGTCACCCAATCCGCCGCCGACCTGCTCCGCTGGCGGCGCGGCGAGACCGAAGAGGAATTGCGCGGCGCGGATGCCACGGTGCGGCTGATCCTCGCGGATGGCTCGGACTATTCAGAGACCGGCCAGCTCAAGGCCGCAGAGCCGAATGTCGATCCGCAGACCGGCGTGGTGACGCTGCGCATGCAGTTCGACAACCCCGATCTCCTGCTCCTGCCCGGCATGTACGTGCAGGTCGACATGCCGGTCGAGGTTGCCGAATCCGTCTATCTTGTTCCGCAGGAAGGCGTCGTACGCGACCGGCGCGGGCGGCCCAACGCCTGGGTGGTGAACGAAGACAACGTGATCGAGGAGCGCACGATCAGCATCGTGCAGGACCGTGGCAATCAATGGGTCGTCAACGAGGGGCTGAACCCCGGAGATCGCATCGTCGTCTCGGGCTTTCAGAAAACTTCTCCGGGGGCCACGGTCGCCCCCGAAGAACGCGCAAAATAACCGGGCAAAGGACGTAAAGCATGGCAGGTTTCTTCATCGACCGCCCGGTCTTTGCCTGGGTCATCTCGATCCTGATCATGGGCATCGGGGTTCTGGCAATCCGGCTATTGCCGGTTGCGCAATATCCCGAAATCGCGCCGCCCTCGGTCACGGTGGCCGCCAACTATCCCGGCGCCTCCGCCGACACGGTCGCCAATACCGTGACGCAGGTGATCGAACAACAGATGACCGGGCTCGATGGGCTGCGCTATTTCTCGTCGCGCTCCACCTCGCAGGGCAATGCCGAGATCACGCTGACCTTCGAGACCGGCACCGACGCCGATATCGCGCAGGTGCAGGTGCAAAACAAGCTGGGACAGGCCACGCCGCTCCTGCCCGAGATCGTGCAGCGTCAGGGCATCACGGTCGAGAAATCCTCGGCCGGGTTCCTGATGGTCGTGGGCATGATCTCGACCGATGGCGCGCTCGAACAGGTGGATCTGTCGGATTACATGTCCACCAACCTCGTGGACGAGCTGAGCCGCGTCGAGGGCGTCGGTTCAGTGCAGGTGTTCGGCTCGGAATACGCGATGCGGATCTGGCTCGACCCGTCCAAGCTGGCGGCCTTCGGGATGTCGCCATCAGAGGTCGTGGCCGCCGTCTCGGCGCAGAACGCGCAAATCTCGGCGGGGGCATTCGGCGCACGGCCCGCGGTCGACGGCCAGCAACTCAACGCCACGATCACTGCGCAGTCGCTCCTGAGCACGCCCGAGGATTTCCGCCAGATCGTGCTGCGCGCCGAGACCGATGGCGGCCTCGTGCTGCTCGATGACGTCGCCCGGGTTGAGATCGGGGCACAAAACTATGCCACGACCGCGCGCTTCAACACCGACCCGGCGGCAGGCATGGCGATCACGCTCGCACCCGGCGCCAACGCGCTCGACACCGCGCGCGCGATCAAGGAACGGATGGCGGAATTCGCCCGCTTCTTCCCCGAGGGCGTCGATTACGTGATCCCCTATGACACCACGCCGTTTGTCGAGATTTCGATCAAGGAGGTGATCAAGACCCTGTTCGAGGCCATCGGGCTGGTGTTCCTCGTGATGCTGCTCTTCCTGCAAAACCTGCGCGCCACGCTTATTCCGACGCTTGCCGTGCCGGTGGTCCTTCTGGGCACTTTCGGGGTGCTCGCCGCCGCCGGTTTCTCGATCAATACCCTGACCATGCTGGCGATGGTGCTGGCCATCGGTCTTCTGGTCGATGACGCCATCGTGGTGGTGGAAAACGTCGAGCGGATCATGGAGGAAGAGGGCCTGCCCCCGCGCGAGGCCACGCATAAATCCATGGGCCAGATCACCGGTGCACTCGTGGGTATCGCGATGGTGCTCTCGGCGGTGTTCGTGCCGATGGCGTTCTTTCCCGGCTCCACAGGCGTGATCTACCAGCAATTCGCGATCACCATTGTCTCGGCGATGGCGCTCTCGGTCGTGGTGGCGATTACGCTGACCCCCGCGCTCTGCGCCTCATTGCTGAAACCCAAGGGGCACGCGCCGAAACGCGGCCCCTTCGCGTGGTTCAACACCGGCTTCACCAAGCTGACCTTGGGCTATACCAGCACCGTCCGCTGGTCCGTGCGCCGCCCGGTGCGGGTCTTCGTGGTCTATCTGGCGCTCGCCCTCGGCATGGCGCTGATGTTCCTGCGCACGCCCACCGGGTTCCTGCCCGAAGAGGATCAGGGCATCCTCTTCACCCTCATACAGACCCCCACAGGCTCGACCGCCGAGCGCACGCTCGACGTGGTGAAACAGGTGGAGAATTACTACCTCGAACAGGAATCCGAAGTAGTCGAGTCGATGTTCGGCGTCGTCGGCTTCAGCTTTTCCGGCAACGGCCAGAACATGGGGCTCGCCTTCGTGCAGCTCAAGGACTGGGACGAGCGCCCGCGACCCGATCAAAGCGTGCAGGCCCTCGCCGGTCGCGCCTTTGGGGCATTCAGCCAGATCCGCGACGCGCAGGTCTTTCCGGTCGTGCCGCCCTCGGTGATCGAGTTGGGCAACGTCTCGGGCTTCGATTTCTACCTGCAGGCGCGCGGCGGGCAGAGCCATGGCGACCTGATGGCCGCGCGCAATCAGCTTCTGGGGATGGCCGCGCAAAGCGATCTCATCGCCTCCGCCAGACCCAACGGGCTGGAGGACGCGGCGCAGTTCAACCTCGATATCGACTGGCGCAAGGCGGGGGCGATGGGGCTGACCCCGACCGATGTGGGCGAATTGCTGCAAATCGCCTGGGCGGGGACTTACGTGAACGATTTCCTCGATCAAGGCCGAATCAAACGCGTCTATGTGCAGGGCGAGGCCGAGGCCCGCGCCACCCCGACCGATATCGAGAAATGGCGCGTGCGCAATACCAGCGGCGGGCTGGTGCCGTTCTCGAATTTCGCCGAAGGCAACTGGGATTACGGCGCGCAAGGGCTTTACCGCTACAACGGCATCCCCTCGGTGCAATTGCAGGGCTCTCCCGCGCCCGGCGTCTCGACCGGCGAGGCGATGGCCGAGATGGAGCGGCTTGCGGCCGAACTTGGCACCGAGTTCGAACTGGCCTGGACGGGGCTCTCGCTGGAAGAACGCGAATCGGGCAATCAGGCGCCGCTCCTTTATGCGCTCTCGCTGGCCGCCGTGTTCCTGTCACTGGCCGCTCTTTATGAAAGCTGGTCGATTCCCTTCGCCGTCATGCTCGCCATGCCCATTGGTATCGTCGGCGCGCTCACCGGTGCGTGGCTCGGCGGGTTCGAGAACGGGGTGTTCTTCCAGGTCGGTCTGCTCACGGTGATCGGCCTCACTGGCAAGAACGCAATCCTGATCGTGGAGTTTGCCCGCGAACGCCACGAGGCGGGCGAGCGCGTGATAGAGGCGGTGGCGACGGCGGCGCGGCAACGCTTCCGCCCGATCATCATGACCTCGATGGCCTTCTCGCTTGGCGTTCTGCCACTGGTGCTTAGTTCCGGTGCAGGCTCGGGCGGGCGCAACGCCATCGGCTCGGGCGTGCTCAGCGGCACGGTCTCGGGCACGGTGCTGGGCGTGGTCTTCGTGCCGCTCTTCTTCGTGATCGTGACGCGCCTGTTCCGGCGCGCCTCGACCAGGGAATAGCGTCAGTCCACGGCGATATTGTCGATCAGCCGCACCCCCGCGAGCCACGCCGCCGCAAACAGCCGCGCCGGCCGCGTGGGGGCGGTGAGCGCCGAAAGATCGTCCTGCGCCCGCAGATCGAGGTAATCGACCCCGGTGAACCCGGCCCGCTCCAGCCGCGCCGCGGCCTGCGCCTGCAAATCGGCAAAACCGCGCCCGGCGCGCAACCCGTCTGTGATCTTCTCCATCTCTTCGAAGAGCACAGGCGCCGTCGTGCGCGCCCGGTCCGACAAGAGCAGGTTGCGCGACGACAGCGCCAGCCCGTCGATATCCCGGATCGTCGGACAGCCATGCACGGTGATCGGAATATCCAGATCCCGCGCCATGCGCCGCACCACCATGAATTGCTGGTAGTCCTTCTCGCCGAAAAACGCATCGGTCGCGGCGGTCTGGGTAAAAAGCTTGGTCACCACCGTGGCCACCCCGTCGAAATGACCCGGGCGATAGGCCCCCTCCATCACATCGGTCAGACCGGAGACAGAGACCGTCGTCGCGAAATGCTCAGGATACATCTGGTCACCATCCGGCACCCAGAGCGCATCGACGTCGAAACGCTCCAGCTTGCGCGCGTCCTCAACCTCGGTCCTTGGATAATTCTTCAGATCCTCGGGATTGTTGAACTGCTTGGGATTGACGAAAATCGTCACGATCACCCGGTCGCACCGCGCCTTGGCCGCCGCCACCAGCGACAGATGCCCGTCATGCAGCGCGCCCATGGTGGGCACGACGCCGATGGTTTCGCCCGCGCGGATGAAGGGACGGGTGAACTCGCGCAGATCCTCAAGCGCGCGCAGGATGGGGGCGGTCATGCCTCGGGGGCCTTGTCGGAAAACACGTGCTCGGGTGCCGGGAAGCGGCGGTTGCGCACCTCCTCGGCATAGGCCGCTATCGCCGCCTCGCCGTCCTCGCCCAAATTGCCATACCGCTTGACGAATTTCGGCTTGAACGCGGTGAAGAGTCCCAGCATGTCATCGACCACGAGGATCTGCCCGTCGCACCCCACCGAGGCCCCGATGCCGATGGTCGGAATGCTGATCCCGGCGGTGATCTCGTCGGCCAGCGTCGCGGGCACCTTTTCCAGCACAACCGAAAACGCGCCCGCCTCATCGACCGCGCGCGCATCCGCCAAGAGCGCCTCTGCCGCCGCCCCCCTGCCCTGCACCTTGTAGCCACCAAGCGTGTTGATGGATTGCGGCGTCAACCCGATATGCGCCATCACCGGCACGCCCCGCGCCACCAGAAACGCGATGGTCTCGGCCATATGCCGCCCGCCTTCGAGCTTGACCGCCGCCGCGCCCGTCTCCGTCATCAGCGTTGCTGCATTGCGAAACGCCTGCGCCGGGCTCTCCTCGTAAGACCCGAAGGGCATGTCGATCACCAGCATCGCGCGGCTTAGCCCCCGCGCCACCGCCTGCCCGTGCAGTATCATCATCTCCATCGTCACGCCAAGCGTCGAGGGCAGACCATGCAGCACCATGCCCACGCTGTCGCCGACCAGAACGAAATCGCAATGTTCGTCCATCATCTGCGCCATTGGCGTGGTGTAGGCGGTCAGGCTGACAATCGGCGTGCCGCCCTTCATCGCCCTTATGTCATCGGGCAGCAGGGCGGATTTCTGGCTCGTTGCGCTCATGGCGGTCTTTCGGTTGTCTCTGCATCGCGGCGCAAGCTAGCAAGGGTGGCAGGGGAAATCCACCGCTCAGTTTTACACCCGCGAAAGCCGGGAAGGTCGCTTTTGGGCGGCTTTGTGTCGGCTGAATTTCGCGCCGATTGGCAGGACTGATAAAGATCGCCCAAACACCGCATACCCCAAGGGAGTCGCATGCCATGAAAACCCAAGTCAAAGCCCTCGTCGTCGGCGGCGGTGCCGTCGGCACATCCATCGCCTATCATCTGGCCAAGGCGGGCTGGGACGATGTCATGCTGCTGGAGCGCGACGAGCTGACCTCGGGCTCCACATGGCACGCGGCGGGGCTCTTGCCGCTCTTCAACATGTCCTACGCCACCACCCATATCCACAAGTATTCCGTCAATTTCTACAAGACGCTGGAGGAAGAGACCGGGCTCAATGCGGGCTTTGCCGTGGTGGGCAACCTGCGCATGGCGCAGACCGACGCGCGCATGGATGAATACATGCTCTACGCCTCCACCGCCGAGACCTGCGGCGTGGCCTATGAATGGCTGACCCCGGAGCAGATCAAGGAGCGCTGGCCGCTGATCGAGACCTCCGACCTGAAAGGCGCGATCTATCACACCGAGGATGGCTACATTAACCCCGCCGACGTGACGCAGGCGATGGCCAAGGGCGCGCGCCAGCGTGGCGTGATGATCGAGCGCAAGTGGCAGGCCGATGCGTTCCACTGGAACGGCACGGCGTGGGAAGTCACCTGCACCAGGATGGTCGAAAAGGGTGGCAACCTCGTGCCCTCGGACGAGCAGATCATGATCACCGCCGAGCATGTCGTGACAGCCTCGGGCAACCACGCGCAGACCACCGCGAAAAAGCTGGGGATCAAGATCCCCGCGATCCCGGTCGAGCATCAGTTCATCGTGATGGACAAGGACCCGGCATTGGTCGACTACCGCGCCAATGGCGGGCGGGAACACCCGGTGGTGCGCGATGCCGACGCGCAAAGCTATGTGCGCGAGGAACGCGGCGGCTGGATTCTCGGCGTCTATGAGAAGAACGCCCCCGCCTGCTTTGAATATGGCGTGCCCGACAGTTTCCGCGCCGATCTCTTCCCGCTCGATCTGGAGCGCATCGAAGAGCAGTATATGGCGATGATCCACCGCATTCCGTCCTGCGAGGAAAGCGGTCTCAAGGACGATTTCAACGGCCCGATCTGCTACACGCCCGATGGCAACCCGCTGGTTGGTCCTGCACCGGGGCTGCGCAACATGTGGCTGGCCGAGGGCTTCAGCTTTGGCATCACCGCTGCTGGCGGCACTGGCTATTACCTCGCGCAGCTGATGGTCGATGGCGAGGCCGAGATCGACATGGCATCGCTCGACCCCAAGCGCTACTCGTCCAATTGGATGACCACCGAGTTTGCCGCGCGCAAGAACGAGGAGGCCTATGACCACGTCTATATCCTCCATCACCCTGACGAGGAGCGCCCCGCCGCCCGCCCGCTGCGCACCGCCCCGGCCTATGACCGGCAGAAGGCGCGCGGCGCGCAATTCGGTTTCGTCAACGGCTGGGAACGGCCCAACTACTACGGGCCGCTCGATGCGCCTGAAACCTTCGACCACGACGCCCGCAGCTTCCGCCGTGGCGGCTGGTGGCAATATGCCGTGGACGAGGCGAAAGCCATCCGCGAGGGCGTGGGCCTGATCGACGCCACCGCCTTTTCCAAGCATGTGATCAAGGGGCCGGGCGCGACCGCTTTCCTTGACTGGTTTACCTGCAACAAGCTGCCGAAAGTGGGCCGGATCAACCTGACCTATGCGCTGACCGATCACGGCACGACGCGCACCGAATACACCATCGTGCGGCTGAAGGAGCATGAATATTACCTCGTCTCTGCCGGGGCATGGACGGAATACGACGCCGATTATCTGCGCAAGGCCGCCGAGGACATGGCACCCGAGTTCGGCTATATCGAGATTCAGGACGTCACCACGCAATGGGGTGTCTTTGCCATCGCAGGGCCGAAATCGCGCGACGTGCTCAACGAGGTCATCAAGGATGCCGATCCGGCAACGGCGCTCAGCAACAAGCGGTTCCCGTGGCTCTCGGCGCGGCGGATCGAGCTGGGCATGTGCCCGGTCAACGCCATCCGCGTGGCCTATACCGGTGAATTGGGCTGGGAATTGCATCACCCGATCGAGATGCAGACCTACCTCTTCGACCTGCTGGAAAAGGCCGGCGAGAAGTATGGGATGAAGCTGGTCGGTGCGCGCGCGCAAAACTGGTTGCGGCAGGAAAAGAGCTATCGCGCCTTCGGCAACGAGCTTGGCCGCGATGCAACGCCTCTGGAGGCCGACCTGCCCCGCTTCGTCGACCTCGACAAGGAGTTCCGCGGCAAGGCCAAGCTGGTCGAGACCGGCGTGCGCGTGAAATGCTGCACGCTGCTGATCGACGGGCCAGAGGATGCCGACCCGTGGGGCCGCGAGGTGCTCTATACTGAGGGTGGCGAGCGGGTGGGGCGCCTGACCTCGGGCGGCTATTCGGTGGCGTTCGGGAAATCCATCGGCATGGGCTATGTCCGGCCCGAACTGGCGGTCGAGGGCACCACGCTCAAGGTCAAGATGCTCGACCGGCTCTGGGACGCGACCGTCACCTGCGACAGCCCTTATGACCCCAAGAACGAGACCATCCGCAAGGATGGGTGAGCCAAGCAGGGGGGTGCCTTCGCTGCCCCCTCATTTTTCGTGCTGGCGCAACCACCTGCGCCACGCGCCCTCCGACCCGCGAAACACGTTGATATCGACGCCCCCCTCGACCCCCGGCACGATCCCGGTGCCGGTATACTGCCAGAACACCCAGGGGTGACCGGGATAGACCTGATCGGGCGTTTTCGCGACCGAGCGCAGCCAGAACTCCGCCCGCACCCGCCCGATGCCGGTCTGCGCGTAGAATTCCGGGGTGGTGTAGATGATCGGGCGCTGGCCATAGTGACGCTCGACGATATCGAGGAAGATCTCGGCCTGCCGCCGCACCTCCGCCCCCGGCGGGCGCACCACGCAGGTGGGCGAAAACGGGTTCCACTCCATATCTAGCACGGGCGGCAACGCCTTGCCCCGGCGCGGCACGTTCTGAATAAACCATTGCGCCTGCACCTCGGGCGGGGTGCAGAAATAGTAGAAATGATAGGCCCCGCGCGGCACGCCATTGCGCGCCGCCAACTGCCAGTTGCGGTCGAATTGCGCGTCCTTCAGATCGCCACCCTCGGTCGCCTTGATATAGGCAAACTCCACGCCCGAAAGCGCCACGCGCCGCCAGTCAACCTCGTTCTGGAACCGCGCCACGTCGATGCCGTGCACCGGATAGCTGCCCGGTCCGCGTGGCCCGAAATCCACCCGGTCGTAATCGCCGAACCGGTCCGTCGCAAGGCCCGGCGCGGCCAATATCAACCCGAAACAGAACAGAACCACGCGCAGCATCAATGCCTCCCCGGATCGGATACCTGCCCCGACCCTAGACCGGATGTATCCCCGCCGTCAGCCGATTCCGCGTCCGCCTAGCCCTTTTCCGCCAACTCGTCATAGCAGGCGATCGCCTTGGCGGCATACATCATCGCCGGGCCGCCGCCCATCTGGATCGACATGGCGAGCACGTCGCCGACCTCTTCGCGGGTCGCCCCGACGCGAATCAGCGCCTCCATGTGCAGCGCGATGCAGGGTTCGCATTTCGTCGCCACGGCGATCCCGAGCGCCACGAATTCCTTGGTCTTGAAATCGAGCGTTCCGCCTTCCTTGACGGCCTTGCCAAGCCCGCCAAAGGCGCGGGCGGTATCGGGGATGAGCGCATTGAGCGTGCGCAAATCCTGGCGGGTGGTGTCGATGGTCTTGGACCAGCTCATGTCGGGGCCTTTCGGTGGCTTCGGTTGCCCGTGCAAAACCACCCTTGGCGCGGCTTGGCCTTGATCCAGATCAGCCGGGACGCTCGGCCACCAGAAAGAGATTGTTGGCGGGCATTTGGCGAACCGGGTGCAGGGTCAGACCCGCCTCGCGCAGCCATCCCTCCACCTCGGCCAGATCCTTGTAGCCGATGGCCGAATCCTGCGCGGTCAGGCTCGCATGAAACCGCGCGTCGCCCTCAGAGGTCGCCTGCCCGTCGCGCAGGAACGGCCCGTAGATCGCAAAGCGCCCGCCGGGGGCAAGCGCCTGCGCCGCCTCCGCGATGATCCGGCGCGCCTCGGGCGTGCTGATGAGATGCACAAGGTTGACCAGCACGATCAGCCCCTGCCCCGCCTGTTCGCGGCCCCAGCCCGCCTCGGTCGCATCAAGCACCATGGCGGCGCGCAGATTGGGCAGGCCCGCCTCGGCGGCATAAGCGTCGATGCTGGCACGGCGCGCGGCGTCGATCTCGGTCGGCTGCCAGACCAGGTCCGGCATCGCAGCGGCGAAGGCCACCACATGCTGCCCGGTGCCGGAGGCGATCTCCAGCGCCCGACCCGTTTCCGGCGCGATTTCGCGGAGCGCGTCGCTGATCGCCGCCGCATTGCGCTCCGCCGACGGCGCGTGCAGCTTGGCCCCCTCGCCCGCATGCGCGACCGAGGCCGAAGGCGGCAGCGTCCGGGGCGGGCTCATCCGCCCTCCTCCGTGCGATCCGTTGCCGGGGGCGGCGCGGGGGTGAGGGCGGCAAGACGCTGATAAAGCGCGTCATCCATGTCGAACTCAATCGCAGCCAGTGACGGCGCGATCTGCGTCGCCGACCGACCCGAGATGAGCGGCACCGGCCCGGCGGGATGGTTTGCGGCCCATGCTACGGCGAGCGTCGCCGGATCGGTGCCAAGCTCTGCCGCGATTTCGACCAAAGCGACAGCTGCCTCGCGCATCCAGTCCTGACCGTAGCGGACCGCATAGCGTTCGTTGCCGGTAAGCCGTCCGGTCTCGCCGCGCGCGTATTTGCCGGTCAGCAGGCCGCCCGCCAGCGGCGAATAGCCCGCCACCACCATCCCCTCGGACGCGGCCATCGGCAGGATTTCCACCTCGGCCTGCCGCTTCACGAGGCTGTACATCGGTTGCAGGATCGAAACGGACATATCGACCCGCGCGCCGATACAGCCCGCCTTCATCACCTGCCAGGCGGCGAAATTCGACAGACCGACATGGCTGATCTGGCCGCGCGATTTCAGATCGGCGAAACACTCCAGCGTGTCCTCAAGCGGGGTGTCGGGATCAAAGCGGTGCAGATAGAGAATATCGACGTGATCCATCCCCAGCCGCTTTCGCGAGAGATCGAACTGCGCGCGAATATTGACCGCCCCCGCGCCACCCGAATAGCCCGCCTTTGTGGCGATCACCAACCGGTCGCGATGCGGTGCCGCGAACCGGCCGAGCAGAGTTTCCGACGCGCCATCGGTATAGAGATGCGCGGTGTCGAAATGGGTGATGCCCGCCGCGAGGCAGTCCTCGAACATGGCGCGCGAGGCGCTCTCATCTGCCGTACCGCCGAATTGCATCGTGCCAAAGGCAAACCGACTGGCCGGGGTTCCGTCGGGGGAGGTGATGTCCGTGCTCATGGCGCGCAGAGTGCCATGAGGAGGCGACGAAGGAAACAGGCGATCAGGCGTGAACCAGTTCGTGCACGGGTCTGTGCACCGATTTGCGCACCATTTCGTGCATTAACGGGGCACCAGCGACGGAATCTGCGACTCCACGTCGGGATTTTTCTTCCCATCTCAGCCGCCGCCGTGCTTCCCGTGTTCGCCGCCGGAGCGACACAACTCCCCCTGAAGGATCTGTTCCAGATCCTGCGCAAACTGCTGCTCAGAGGTGGTTCCGGAAATCTGAACAGCCGGGATAAGTGGATTTTCTGCGCGACAGCGGCATGATGCTGCAAGCGAGGAGAAGAGGTGGTCCTGCTTTTTCGACCAGCTTGCAGCCCGGTTAAGGTGGATCAGGGTTTCCTATCAGGCTGCCATTCTCCTGGGTTCGGTTTTGCTGGCATGGACCTCATTTGGGGTCAAGATGCCGTGGGCGTATTGGCAACACGCGATGCCTTCAACCGTCCGCTCCTACCCCGGGTCCGCCGCCTGCATCAGTTCGGCGAGGAACGCCTCCTCGTCCAGGTGATACTCGGCGCAGGCGTCCATCACCGTGTGGAACGGGCTGACGAGGCATCCGACGCAGAGCATCCGGTGCCGGACGAAGACCGGGACGGTCTGGGGCCATCGTGTCATCAGATCCGCCAGGGGCAGATCGGGGTCATCGGGTCGGGGGTGCCGCATCGCGTGCTCCTTTCTCCGACCACCTTAGTCGCGCAATCGCGCCAAACGTTGCGCTGGCACAAACTCCCTTGCCAGACGCCCGCCTAGAACAGGTCATCCCGAATTCCAAGGAGGCCTGAACATGGCTGAAATCTTAACGAAATCACGGGCGCGCAACATCTTCTACGGGGGCTCGATCTTCTTTGTCGTGATCTTCGTGGCGATGACCGTCCATAGCCACAAATACGTGGTCGAAACCTCGACGGCAGGCATGGCGCTCAGCGATGAGGTGATCAACGGCAAGCATGTCTGGGAAAAGAATTCCTGCATCAACTGCCACACCCTGCATGGCGAGGGCGCGTATTTCGCCCCCGAGGTGGGCAACGTGATGACCCGCTGGGGCGTGCAGGACAGCGCCGAGGACTCCTTCGACATGCTCAAGGGCTGGATGGAAAGCCAGCCGAGCGGCATCGAGGGCCGCCGCCAGATGCCGAATTTCAACCTCAGTGACGAAGATATCCGCGGCCTCGCGGAATTCCTGCGTTGGGCCGATCAGACCGACACGCAGGGCTGGCCGCCCAATGATGCCGGGTAAGGAGTGAACCCCATGAAATACCAATCACAAAAAGTCGCCCTCTACTATTTCGTCGCGGCGATGGCCCTCTTCGGCATTCAGGTGCTGGGTGGGCTGCTGGCGGGCTGGGTCTATGTCTCGCCCAACTTCCTGGCCGAGATCCTGCCATTCAACATCATCCGGATGATCCACACCAACGCCCTGATCGTCTGGCTGCTACTGGGCTTTTTCGGCGCCGCCTATTTCCTGATCCCCGAGGAATCGGAGCGCGAGATCTGGTCGCCCAAGCTGGCCTATCTGCAGCTGATCATTCTGGTCGTGGGCACCCTGGGGGCCGTCGGCTCCTACCTCATGGGTATCCATGGCGGGCGCGAGTTTCTCGAGCAGCCGCTCTGGGTCAAGTTCGGCATTCTGGTGGCGGCGCTGATCTTTCTGCTCAACATCTCGATGACGGTGCTGGCGGGCAAGAAGACGGCGATCACCAATGTGCTGCTGCTTGGGTTGTGGCTGCTGTCGCTGCTTTGGGTCTTTGCCTTCATCAACCCCGACAACCTCAGCCTCGACAAGATGTACTGGTGGTTCGTCGTCCATCTCTGGGTCGAGGCGACCTGGGAACTGGTGATGGCGGCAATCCTTGCCTTCCTGCTCCTGAAGCTGACCGGCGTGGACCGCGAGGTGGTCGAGAAATGGCTCTATGTCATCGTCGCCACGGCGCTCTTCTCGGGCATTCTCGGGACCGGGCACCACTTCTACTGGATCGGCCTGCCGGGCTATTGGCAATGGATCGGCTCGATCTTCTCGACCTTCGAGGTGATCCCGTTCTTCCTGATGATGTCCTTTGCCTTCGTCATGGTCTGGAAAGGCCGCAAGAACCACCCCAACAAGGCCGCCCTGCTGTGGTCGCTGGGCTCCTCTACGGTGGCCTTCTTCGGCGCCGGGGTATGGGGTTTCCTGCACACGCTGCACGGGGTGAACTTCTACAGCCACGGCACGCAGATCACCGCAGCCCACGGTCACCTTGCCTTCTACGGGGCCTATGTGGCGCTCAACCTCGCGATCTTCACCTATGCGATGCCGATGCTGCGGGGCCGCGCGCCCTATAACCAGGTGCTGAACATGGCGTCCTTCTGGCTGATGACCGGCGGTATGGCCTTCATGACCTTCGTGCTGACCTTTGCGGGCACCATCCAGACCCACATGCAGCGCGTGATCGGCGACTACTACATGGTGGTTCAGGACAGCCTGTCGGTGTTCTACCTGATGCGGTTCGGTGCCGGTGCGGCGGTGGTGATCGGGGCCTTGCTGTTCATCTATTCCATGCTGGTCGTGCGCAAAACCGAGGTCATCGCGCCCGGTCCTGCCAACCCTGTTCCGGGAGAATGAGCCATGAACATGGTCTATAAACCAACCCTGCCATTCTATCAGCCGACGGGCCGCGAATGCGATCTCTTCGAGACGGCCCATGACAACGGTTTGCCCCTGCTTCTGAAGGGGCCGACCGGCTGCGGCAAGACCCGCTTTGTCGAGCATATGGCCGCCCGGCTGGGCAAGCCGCTCTATACCGTGGCCTGCCATGACGATCTGTCGGCCTCGGATCTGATCGGGCGCTACCTGCTCAAGGGCGGCGAGACGGTCTGGGTCGACGGGCCGTTGACCCGCGCGGTGCGCGAGGGTGGGATCTGCTATCTCGACGAGGTGGTCGAGGCACGCAAGGACGTGACCGTCGTGCTGCACCCGCTGACCGACACGCGCCGCACGCTGATGATCGACCGCACCGGCGAGGAACTGGTGGCGCCTCCTGGCTTCATGCTGGTGGCCAGCTACAACCCCGGCTATCAGAACGTGCTCAAGCGGCTGAAACCGTCGACGCGGCAACGCTTCCTGTCGATCTCGTTCGACTTTCCGGCGGCCGAAACCGAGATTGCCGTCGTGTCGAGCGAAAGCCGGTTGGAGCCGGGGCGCGTCGCACCGCTGGTGCGGCTGGCCGGTCATATCCGCAACCTCTCGGGCATGGACCTTGAGGAAGGCGTCTCGACCCGGTTGCTGATCTATGCCGCCACGCTGATGGCCGGTGGCATGGGCGTCGATCAGGCGCTCGAGGCGGCGGTGATCGAGCCGCTGAGTGACGAGCCCGACGTGCAGCAGGCGCTGCGCGATCTGGTCACGACGATCTACGGGTGAGGATCATGCATCTTCTCGACCTGATGGAACCCGAAGAGACGGTGGGCAATCTCTGGCATGACATGGCCAGCGGCATCGGGGCGGATGTCACCTATCCCGAGGCAGGCGTCACGCTCGCCTCGGTCCGGCCCAGCCTTGCGGTGCTGTTTCGCGGTCTGGGCGGCGCGCCCGGCGTGGAACTCAGCGAGGCGGCAGCGACGCTGATGCGCCATCGCCGCCCGCTGCGCCGCAAGCTGGGGGCGGAGCGCGACCGCGAATGGGTCGCAGGCTTTGACGGCGAGCGGCTGACGCTGCCGCCGGTCATCGCCGCTTTTCCCGATCCCGCGCTGAACCGGGCCGCGTATTTCTGGCTGACCGCGCTGGCGGCAACCGGGGCTGTCGCCGACCTGGACCTGACCGCGACCGGCCCGTCACAGGATTGCGCCCAGATCCACGCCAACGCCCGGGCCACCGATGCCGCCTACGCGGCCTGCCCCGGTCTGCGTCGGGCCTATCACGCGATGGCGCGTCATTGCATCGTCACGCGTCCCGACGTGATGCGGCCCGCTCAGGAAGCGGCCCTCGAAATCGCGATCCGCGATCAGCTGCGCGGCAACATGCCGGGCCTGGCATCGTCCATTGCCCCCCGCGGCTACATGCCGATGACACCCGTTCCGATATGGCTGCGCTTCGCCGTGCCGGCGACCGGCAGTTCGGCAGACGAAATCTCGCCCGATCCGGCAGCACCGCCGCCTCCGAACGCGGCCCATTCCAACCGCAAACTCGGCGAGCGCAAGGATCAGGATCAGCAAAACCGCAAGGACAGCTTCATCATCCACCGCTTCGAATCGATCCTGTCCTGGGTCGAATCGATGAACATCAACCGCAGCGTCGATGATGACGATGACGAGAACGCCCAGAAGGCGGCGGATGATCAGGATCGGATCACCCTGTCGAAGCAGGCCCGCAAGGTCGCCACGCGCCTGCGCCTGCATCTCGATCTGTCGCCCGCCGATGCCGATCACGAGGCGCTGGCAGGCACGCATACATACCCTGAATGGAACCATCGGTCGCGCAGCTACATGGCCAACCATTGCCGGGTGCTGGATGCACCGGTGGCCGCGTCCGACACCCCCTTCGCGCCGAACGCCCGCCGCATGCGCGAGGTGCGCCGCCAGTTCGAGGCGCTGCGCCCGCGCCGCATCCTGCAACCGCGTCAGGTAGAGGGCAGCGAACTCGATCTCGACGCGCTGCTGACATCGCGCGCCGATCTCATGGCGACAGGGCGCGGCTCGGACCGGATCTGGCAATCGGCACGCCAGACCGAGCGTGACCTGTCAGTGGCCTTCCTGATCGACACGTCGCGCTCGACCGAAGCCGCGATCGGCGATACCTCGGTGATCGAGGTGGCGCGCGAGGCGATGGCGGCGCTGGCGGCGGGCATAGACGCGGCGGGCGATCGGCTGGGCATCTGGGGGTTTTCCTCGCTGCGCCGCGACCGGGTGTTCCTCAGCCGCTGCAAGGGCTTCGAGGCCGACATGTCGCCCGAGATCACCGCCAATATCGGCGCGCTGACCCCTGGGCATTACACCCGCCTCGGGGCCGCGATCCGCCATGTCAGCGCGCAACTGGCTGAAGAGCCGAGCGCGCGCAAGCTGCTCATTGTGCTGACCGATGGCAAGCCCAACGATCTCGACCATTACGAAGGCCAGCACGGCATCGAGGACAGTCACATGGCCGTCCGCGAGGTCCGCATGGCGGGCCACAGCCTGCATGGCATCATCATCGACGAGGACGGGCAGGACTGGTTCGCGCGCATTTTCGGGCGTGGCGGCTTCACCCTTCTGCCCGACCCCGCGCGCCTGACCCGCGCGCTCCCCGACATCTACCGCACGCTCACACAGGAGAATTGACATGCGTTGCCTGACAGTCCTTTTCGCGGTGCTCATCGCATCGCCGGCCCTTGCCAACAGCTTCGAGCGGCCAATCCCGCAGGCGCAATCCGCCACCGCCGAATTCTGGTACGCGCTGGCCTGCATAGCGCTCATCATGTCCATGATCGCCGTGCAGCGGCTGGTCTCCCGCAGATGACACGCCAAGGCTGGTCCACCCGCCGGATCGCCCTCGCCCTCTATCCCTTTGGCGCCGGGGCGGCGGCGGTCAACGTGTTCTTCGCCTCGCTGATCTTAAGCTGGATCGGCGGGCCCGTGGCCTCGACCGCGTGGTCAATCGCCCTCGGGTGCGTGATCGGGGCCCCCGCGACGTGGTACTTCGCCCGGCATATCCGGGGGCTGATGGATATTGCCGATGCGGCGGCAGAGCAAGCAGCCTCCTGATCCCGCACGACCGGCCAGCGCAACGGCTGCCCCTGCCCGGCCAAGCTGCGTTCAGCCGCCGGGCCGCAGGCCGCGCAGAACGCTCGTGCCAAGAAAGACGAGCGCCGCGACGCAGACGATGGACGGACCGGCGGGTGTATCGAGCAGATAAGCCGATTGCAGGCCGATCACCGCCGCCGCCCCGCCGATCACCGCCGCCATCATCGCCATCTGCTCGGGCGTGCGCGACAGGGGGCGGGCGGCGGCGGCGGGGATGATCAGCATGGCGGCGATCAGCAGGACGCCCACCACCTTGATCGCCACCGCCACGGTGATCGCCAGTGCCAGTGTCAGGATAAGTTGCTCGCGCCTCGGGTCGATGCCGCCGGCATGGGCAAGCTCTTCGCTGATGGTCGAGGTCAGCAATGCCGACCAGCGCCAGCCGATCAGCCCCACAACGAGCGCCGCACCGCCCCAGATCACCGCCAGATCACCACGCGACACCGCAAGGATGTCGCCGAAAAGATAGGCCATCAGGTCGATGCGGATGCCCGACAGGAACGACACCGCGACCAGCCCGAACGCCAGCGCGGAATGCGCCAGAACGCCCAGCAGCGTATCCATCGCATAGCCGCGCCCGGTGAGCAGCGTCACGCTCAGCGCCATGGCAAGCGCCACCGCCACCGCGCCGGCAAAGATGGAGATCTGGAGCGCCAGCGACAGCGCCACGCCCAGAATCGCGGCATGTGCGGTCGCATCGCCGAAATAAGCCATCCGCCGCCAGACCACGAAACTGCCCAGCGGGGCCGCCGCAAGGGCGACGCCAACACCTGCCAGCGCAGCGCGGGTCATGAAATCGTCCAGCATCATTCGGCGGCCTCGGTCGTCTTGTCGGATGGCATGTGCCTGTGCCCTTCGTCATGGGCGCAGGACTCGTCATGGGCGTGGTCATGCTCGTGCCGGTAAAGCGCCAGCGCGCCACCGGTTCCGGTGCCAAAAAGCGCGCGGTATTCCGGCGCGGCAGAGACAATCTCGGGCGTGCCTTCGCAACAGACATGCCCGTTGAGACAGATCACCCGATCCGAGGCCGCCATCACCACATGCAATTCATGGCTGATCATCAGCACCGCGCAGCCGGTTTTCCGGCGGACCTCTTCGATCTGGAGATAGAAGGCGGCGGAGCCGGGCTGGTCCAGCCCCTGCGTGGCCTCGTCGAGCAAGAGCAGGTCCGGCTCGTTGATCAGCGCGCGCGCCAGCAGGACGCGTTGAAACTGTCCGCCCGACAGCGCCGACATCTGCCGTTGCGCAAGGCCCGGCACGCCGGCCCGGTCAAGCGCCTGCGCGCAGGCCGCGCGCGCGACGCCCCCGGCCAGGCGCAGGAACCGGTCCACCGTGATCGGCAGCGTCGGGTCGATATGCAGTTTCTGGGGCACATAGCCGATACGCAGGCCGGGTTTGCGCGTGATGCGCCCCGATGCCAGCGGCACCGCACCGATGAGCACGCGCAGCAGCGTGGTCTTGCCAGACCCGTTGGGCCCGACGATGGTGACGATCTCGCCCGGCTCCACGGCGAGGGACACGTCATGCAACACCCGGTTCGCGCCGTAATTGGCCGCGATGTTCTCAATCGAAACCAGGCTCATGCGTCGGCCTTGTCCGCGCAGGCAGGGCAAAGGCCCTCGGCCTCGACCACCGTCTGTTCGATCCTGAACCCGGCGGCCCGCGCCGCGTCGCCAAGCGCCCCGCGCGCAGGCGTCGATTGCGCCTCGGCCACCGACTGGCACAGCCGACAGATCATGAAGGCCGGCGAATGGCTGGCCCCGGGATGGGCGCAGGCGATAAACGCGTTCAGCCGTTCGATCTTGTGCGCGAAACCGTTGGCGACAAGGAATTCGAGCGCCCGGTAGGCCACCGGCGGTTGCGAGCCGAACCCGGCCTCGCGCAGCCGGTCGAGCATCTCGTAGGCACCAAGCGCGCGATGTTCCTGCAGGAGGATTTCCAGCGCCTTGCGCCGAACCGGCGTGAAGCGCAGGCCCTCGCTCTGGCAATGTGCCTCGGCCGCCACGATGGCGGCGCGGATGCAACTGGCATGGTCATGTGCCTCAAACCCGATCGGATCGGTCGCTACGTCCTTTCCCGGTCGAGCGGTACTTGTCATGTTATCTCATTTCCTGTATCCGGAGCGTGACGTTATATAATCACATGGAGTCGGATATGTCCAGAATGCTCGTGCCGCTGTCTGTTGCAACCTCGCTGCTCGGCGGGACGGCACTGGCGGATGTGCCACGCGTGGCCGCCGATATCGCGCCGGTGCATTCACTCGTGGCACGCGTGATGCAGGGGGTGGGCACGCCCGCGCTGATCGTGGCATCCGGGGCAAGCCCGCATGAGTATAGCCTGCGGCCGTCCGAGGCCGCCGCGTTGCAGGAGGCGGATCTGGTATTCTGGGTCAGTCCGGATCTGACGCCCTGGCTCGGCGATGCCATCGCGACACTTGCCGCCCGGGCGACCGTCACGGAACTGCTCGAGGTCGAGGGCACGCTGGACTTGCCGTTCCGCCAGGGTGCGCTGTTCGAGACGCATGCGCATCGGGATGACGATCACCAGGGCCACAGCGATCACGAGGGTCACAGCGATCACGCGGACGGCGACAGCCACGACGCACATGACCATGAGGACCACGCCGAGGCCGCAGAGCATGATCACGACGATCACGGGCACGAAGGTCACGATCACGGCGAACACGATCCCCACGCCTGGCTCTCCCCCGGGAATGGCGCGGTCTGGCTGAACGCCATCGCCGCACACCTGTCTGCCGCCGATCCGGACAACGCAGGCACCTACTTTGCCAACGCGGCCGCAGGACGCGAAGATCTGGCCGCCCTGAGTGCCGAGATCAATGGCATTCTCGATCCGCTCCGGGGCCGCAACTTCATCGTTTTCCATGACGCCTATCAATACTTCGAGCAGGCCTTCGACTTCCCCGCATCGGGCGCCATATCGCTGTCCGATGCGTCCGATCCCAGCCCCTCGCGCATCGCCGAGATCCAGGCGCGCGTGACGGAGCACGACGTGACCTGCGTGCTGTCCGAGCCGCAATTCGATCCCGGTATCGTGGCCGCGGTCATGGACGGCACCGACACGCGCACCGGCGTTCTCGACCCGCTCGGTTCGGATCTGGAGCCCGGCCCGGATCTCTACCGCGATCTTCTGCGCAACCTGGCAACGGCCATGGCAGACTGCCTTTGACGCATCACGTGATCGGATCAGGGCGAAATCAGCGACCTTGAACCCATTCCGGCAGGGGCCTTGCAATGTCCTGATGCGACGCGCAAAGTTGTCGAGGTGGGTCAGGCGATCGAGAGGCGCGGTGGTATCATCACCGCAGGTCGAAGGTCAGTTCACCCGACTGGAACCCCTCAAACGCGCCATGTACGGGAGATTGGGACCGGAACCGCTCAGAGCTCGAATGCTGCCTCGCCGCCACATATAAACCTGCCACAGTCTGCACGCGCCATGCATGTCCGGCGCGAAATGGAAACGGATCATGTCGCCACCATGCAAGTGCCAGCAGGCGCGTGCTGAGACGCTGCTTATTTTGCAGGCGGGGCTTGCGGTTTGTCATGGCGCAGCGCACAAATTTGCTGACATGCCGCAGAAATAATTTTATCAACCGGTAAAACAAAAAGCTGCCCAACAAGGAGACCGTTATGACCACCCCCAAAGCACGGACCAATCTGCCCCTGTCACGCCGCCAGTTCATGACCACAACCACCGCTGCGGCGCTTGTTGCCGGGGCCTCGACGCTGGCCACGCCCCTGCGCGCCGCCGAGCCGATCAAGACCGCCGGGATTTATACCGTACCGGTCGAACAGCAATGGGTCAGCCGCATTCACAAGGCCGCCGTGACCGCGCAGGAACGCGGCGATGTGGACTATGTCTATTCGGAAAATGTCAGCAATACCGACTATGCCCGCGTGATGCGCGAATATGCCGAACAAGGCTACAAGCTCATCATCGGCGAGGTCTTCGCCGTGGAACAGGAAGCGCGCGAAGTTGCCGCCGATTACCCGGACATCGCCTTTCTGATGGGTTCCAGCTTCAAACAGGATGCGGCGCTGCCGAATTTCGCGGTGTTCGACAACTATATTCAGGACGCCTCCTACCTCTCGGGCATCATCGCAGGCGCGATGACCGAATCCGCCAATATCGGCATGGTCGGCGGCTTTCCGATCCCTGAGGTCAACCGCCTGATGCATGCCTTCATGGCCGGTGCCCGCGAGATGAACCTGGATATCAAGTTTCAGGTCAGCTTCATCGGCTCGTGGTTCGATCCGCCCAAGGCCAAGGAAACCGCCTTTGCGATGATCGAGAACGGCGCAGACATCTTGTACGCCGAACGCTTTGGCGTGTCGGATGCTGCGGCGGAAAAGGGCATCCTCGCGATTGGCAACGTGATCGACACGCAGGCCGATTATCCCGATACGGTTGTCGCCTCGGCGATCTGGCATTTCGAGCCGACGCTGGACAAGGCGATTGCCGAAGTGAACGCCGGCACCTTCAAGGCCGCCGATTACGGGGTCTATTCGTTCATGAGCGAGGGCGGCTCGTCGCTGGCGCCGCTTGGCACGTTCGAGGGCAAGGTGCCCGAGGCCGCCATGGCGCTTGTCAAAGAGCGCAGCGCGGCGATCAAGGCGGGCACCTTCACGGTTGAGATCAACGACGAAGAACCGAAGTCGTCCTGAATGACGGGCGCAGAGGCGGCGCAGGTCGTTCTGCGCCTTGATCGCATTACCAAGACCTTTGGCAAGCTGGTCGCGAATGACGCGGTCAGCTTCTCCTTGCATCGCGGTGAGGTGATCGCACTTCTGGGCGAGAACGGCGCGGGCAAGACCACGCTGATGAACATCCTCTTTGGCCAGTACACCGCCGATAGCGGCGCGGTCGAGGTGTTCGGGCGTGCCCTGCCGCCGGGCAATCCGCGCGCCGCATTGGATGCGGGCGTTGGCATGGTGCATCAGCATTTCACGCTGGCCGACAACATGACCGTGCTGGAAAACGTGGCCCTTGGCACGGTGCCGCTCTGGCAGCCCCGGCTTGATCGCGGGGCGGTGCGGGCCAGGATCCGCAAGCTGGCCGATGATTTCCGGCTTGCGGTCGATCCCGATGCCCGCGTCGGCACCCTCACCGTGGGCGAGCGGCAGCGGGTCGAGATCCTCAAGGCGCTCTACCGCGAGGCCAGGATCCTTATTCTGGACGAGCCGACGGCGGTGCTGACCCCGCAGGAAACCGACGATCTGTTTGCCACCCTGCGCAAGGCGGTGGCGCTTGGCCTGTCGATCGTGTTCATCAGTCACAAGTTGCACGAGGTGATGGATATTTCGGATCGCGTGGTGATCCTGCGCCATGGGCGGCTTGTGGCCGAGATGGCCACCCGCGACACCGACCGCCACGCCCTTGCCGCCGCCATGGTCGGCGCCGAGGTGAGTGCCCCCAGGGTCGCCCCCGCCACCCCCGGCGCGGCGCTGTTGCGGCTTGGCGATGTCACCACGCCCGATCAGGGCAGTGCGCCGGGGCTTAAATCGGTCTCGCTCGCCCTGCGCGCCGGTCAGATCACCGGGCTGGCAGGTGTGTCGGGCAACGGACAGGCGGCACTTGCCGATCTGATCGGCGGGCTGTGTGCGCCGCAAAGCGGTCAGCTTGATCTCGATGGCGCCAACGTCGCGCAGTGGTCGCCACGCCGCGCCGTGCAAAGCGGCATCGCGCGCATCCCCGAAGACCGGCACAAAACCGGCACGATTGCCGATTTCAACCTGACCGAAAACGCCATTCTCGAAAGCTATCACACCGCGCCGATGAGCAGGCACGGCTGGATGAACTGGGCCCGTGCCGGAACCGCGACGCAAGAGATCATCGCGCGCTATGACGTGCGCTGTCCGGGGCCCGAGACGCGGATCAGGCTGTTGTCGGGGGGCAACATGCAAAAGCTGATCCTTGGCCGGGTGCTTGAGGCCACGCCGCGCATCATCCTCGCCAATCAGCCGGTGCGCGGGCTTGATATCGGTGCGGTCAACTATGTTCATGCGCAGCTTTTGGCGGCGCGCGCGCGCGGCGCGGCGGTGTTGTTGATTTCCGAGGATCTCGACGAGATCATGGCGCTGTCGGACGTGATCCATGTGATTTCCGAGGGTCGGCTGTCGCCCGAATTTGCCCGCGGCAGCATGGCTCCCGCGGATCTTGGCGTGTGGATGGCCGGGCATGGGTTTGACGAGGGGATGGCGCATGCGCCTTGAACCGATCGACAACCCAAGCCTTGCGCGCACGACCCTGCCGCCCATGATCGCGATCGCGACAACGGTCGTGGTGGCCTCCCTGCTGGCGATGCTGGCCGGGGCCAATCCGTTTGCTGTGCTGGGCCTGATCCTGAAGGGCGCGTTCGGCTCGAAATTCGCGCTGTTGGAGACCCTGAACCGCGCCACGCCGCTTGTCTTTACCGGCCTCTCGGTCGCGGTGTCGTTTCGCGCACGGCTCTGGAATATCGGGGCCGAGGCACAGTTGTACGCAGGGGCGCTGATCACCGTGGTGCTGGGCACCGGGGCGCTGCCCTGGGGGGCGGCGGCGCTCTTGCCCACGCTTGCGCTTGCCGCGATGCTGGCCGGCGCGCTTGTGCTGTTGGTACCGGCGCTGTTGAAGGTGCGCTTTGGCGTTGACGAGGTGGTCACGACGCTCTTGTTCAACTTTATCTTTCTGCTCTTTATCTCGATGCTCCTGGAGGGGCCGCTCAAGGACCCGATGGGCATGGGCTGGCCGAAATCCGAACGCCTGATCGCCGAGGCGCGGATGCCGCGACTGGCAGAGGGGCTGCGCCTGCACTGGGGGTTTGGCCTTGCGATCATTGCGGCGGCCCTTGTCTGGGTCATTCAGCGGCGCACGACGCTTGGCTATGAGATGCGCGCCGTCGGACTTAACCGCGATGCGGCGCGTTTTGCGGGCATTCCGGTCAATGGCGTACTGATCAAGACCGCGCTTTTGTCGGGCGGATTGGCGGCGCTGGCGGGGTTTTCCGAGGTGGCCGGCGTAAAGGGCAGCCTGACGCTCGATCTGTCGCCCGGCTTTGGCTATACCGGCATCATCGTGGCGATGCTGGCTTTGCTCAACCCGCTGGCGGTGGTCGGCGCCGCGCTTTTCGTGGCGGGGATTTTCGTCGGCGCAGACAGCATGAGCCGTGCGGTTGGCGTGCCCACCTATCTTGCCGATATCATGCTCGCAACGGCGCTCTTGCTGATGGTGCTGGCGATATTGCTCACCCGGTTCCGGGTGGTGAGGGAATAGCGCATGGACATCCTTGATATTCTCCTCTCCGCCAGCTTCTGGGCCGCCGCGATCCGCATCGCGAGCCCGCTTGTCTTTGCCACCCTGGGCGAGTTGATCTGTGAACGCGCCGGCGTGCTGAACCTCGGGATCGAGGGGATCATGGTTGCGGGGGCCTTTGCCGGCTGGATGGCCGTCTATTCCGGCACCGGTCTCTGGACCGGGGTGATGGTGGCGATGGTGGTCGGCATGGCGTTCGGACTGGTCCATAGCCTGCTGACCGTGCCCTTTGGTCTGTCGCAGCATGTGGTCGGTCTGGGCGTGACCCTGCTGGCGACCTCAAGCACCTATTACGCCTATCGCCTTGCCTTGCCCGAGGTGACAAGCCCGCCCAAGATCACCGCGTTTCAGCCGTTCGAGATCCCGCTCCTGTCGGATATCCCGCTGATCGGTCCGGCGCTGTTTGCACAGACGCCGATGACCTATCTGGCCTTTGTTCTGGTCCCGGTGGTGTCACTGGTACTTTATCGCACACCGTTCGGTCTGGCGCTGCGCGCGGCGGGGGAAAACCCTGCGGCGGTGGCGGCGCAGGGGCTTTCGGTGATGGGTATCCGCATGGGCGCGGTGATTATCGGCAGCGGTTTCATGGCCATGGGCGGCGCGTTCCTCACCATGTCGGCGTTTGATTCCTTCTTCTTCGAGATGGTCAACGGGCGCGGCTGGATCTGTATCGCGCTGGTGGTGTTCGGCGCGTGGAAGCCGGGCAAGGCCCTGTTGGGCGCGGTGCTTTTCGCGGCGTTCGATGCGCTGCAAATCCGGGTGCAGCAGACGCCGCTCGGTGCCGACATCCCCTATCAGATATTCCTGATGACGCCCTATGTTCTGTCGATCCTGGCGCTTATCGTGATGTCGCGCCGCGCCGAGGTGCCGGGCGCCCTCATGGTGCCGTTCAACAAAGGAGAACGCTGATGTTCGATCTGGTCGTCAGGGGCGGCACATTGCCGGATGGCCGACTGGCCGATATCGGCATCACCGGGCCCGAGATCACGGCGATTGGTGATCTTGGCGCGACCGAGGCCGGCGAGGTGATCAACGCCACTGGCGATCTTGTCAGCCCGCCGTTCGTCGATCCGCATTTTCACCTGGATGCGACGCTGAGCTATGGCATCCCGCGCGTGAACGCCAGCGGCACCCTGCTTGAGGGGATCGGTCTTTGGGGCGAATTGAAACAGATCGTGACCCAGGAAGAGATGGTCGCCCGCGCGCTGGAGTATTGCGATTGGGCCGCGAGCATGGGCCTTCTGGCGATCCGCAGCCATGTCGATACCTGCGACGACCGCCTGCTTGGGGTGGCGGCGATGCTCGAGGTCCGCGACAAGGTCAAGGGCTACATCGACCTGCAACTGGTGGCCTTTCCGCAAGACGGATTTTACCGCGACAACGCCGCGCGCGACAACACCATTCGCGCGCTTGACATGGGGGTGGATGTGGTCGGCGGCATTCCGCATTTCGAACGCACCATGGCCGATGGCGCGGCGTCTGTGCGGGAACTCTGCGAGTTGGCGGCGGCGCGTGGCCTGCGCGTCGATATGCATTGCGACGAGACCGACGACCCCCAGAGCCGCCATATCGAAACCCTCGCCTTTGAGGCGCAGCGCCTCGGCTTGCAGGGCCGCGTTGCGGGCAGTCATCTGACCTCGATGCACTCGATGGACAACTATTATGTCTCGAAACTCCTGCCGCTGATGGCCGAGGCCGGGGTCGCGGCGATCCCCAATCCGGCGATCAACATCATGTTGCAGGGGCGGCACGACACCTTTCCCAAACGCCGTGGCTTGACGCGGGTCAAGGAGATGCAGGCGCAGGGCATCACCGTCGGCTGGGGTCAGGATTGCGTGCTTGATCCGTGGTATTCGCTCGGCACGGCGGACATGCTTGATGTGGCCTTCATGGGGCTGCATGTGGCGCAGATGTCGCATCCCGACGAGATGCGGCGTTGCTTTGACATGGTCACCACCCAGAACGCCCGCATCATGGGGCTTGAGGGCTATGGCTTGCAGGTCGGCGCACAGGCGTCACTGGTAGTGCTCGATGCCGGTGATCCGATCGAGGCGCTGCGCCTGCGCCCGGCGCGGCTTGCGGTGGTCTCCAAAGGCCGGGTCATTGCCAGGACCCCGCGTCAGGACGCGACCCTTTCCTTGCCCGGGCGTCCCGACACGATCCGACGGCGGCACCGGCAGGACCGTTGATATTCGGATTTACAATGACATTTCATCGGGAACGTTCGATCGGTTGCTATGAGCGTCACCCCACATGCACCCGTGCTCCGGCTTGAACCCGCCAGCCAGGCCAGACCCGCCCCCGCTCAAAGCTCTCCGAATTTCTCCTCCAGATAATCCAGCAACGGACCTGCCGTGGGCTGCGCGCCGCCACAGGCGCGCGCGATCACCTCGGCGGGGGCGAACCGCCCGCCATGCACCTGCACCTGCGCGCGCAGCCACGTTGTCACCCCGCCCAGATCGCCGCGCGACAGATGTACCTCCAGATCCGGCACCGCCCCGCGCATCGCCTGGTAAAGACAGCCGGCATAGACATTGCCCAGGCTGTAGGTCGGGAAATAGCCGAAGAGGCCGACCGACCAATGCACATCCTGCAACACGCCGTTGGCCGCCCGATCCACCGCATAGCCGAAATCCGACCTGAACCGGTCATTCCACGCGGCCTCCAGATCATCCGTCGACAGATCGCCCGCGATCAGCGCCGTTTCCAGATCGAACCGCAGATTGATATGCAGGTTATATTGCACCTCATCCGCCTCGGTGCGGATGAACCCGCGATGCACCCGGTTGACCGCGCGGTAGAAGGTGTCGGCGTCATCCACCCCGAAATCGCCGAACGCCTCGCGCATCCGGCCAAAGAGCCAGCCGGTGAACGCCCGGCTGCGCCCCAGCTGGTTCTCGTAGATGCGGCTCTGGCTTTCATGCACGCCCATCGACACGCCCTGCCCCAGCGGCGTGAGGCGATAATCCGGGTCGATGCCCTGCTCGTAACAGGCGTGGCCGACCTCGTGGATCGTCGAATAGAGGCAGTTGAATGGATCCTGCTCGCTCACCCGCGTGGTGATCCGCACATCGTCGCCGCTGCCCGAACTGAACGGATGCACCGCCATGTCGAGCCGCCCGCGCGCGAAATCATAGCCGAACCGGCGCGCCAATTCGCGCGACAGGCGCAGTTGCGCCTGCTCGTCGAAATGCGCGTCCAGCGCGGGCCAGTCGCGCTCCAGCGCCCGGGCGCGCAGATCGACCAGCCGGGGCCGCATCTCCGAAAACATCGCGTCGAGCCGCGCCGCCGTCATCTCAGGCTCGAAATCATCAATCAGCGCATCATAGAGGTCGCGCCCGCGCGCCACGGCGGCGGCCTCTTCGCGTTTCAATCGGATCACCTCGGCCAGCACCGGCGCAAAGGCCGCGTAATCATCCGCCGCCCGCGCCTCGGCCCATTGCCCCTGCGCTCGGCTGGTCAGGCGCGCGAGCGCCACCGCCAGATCGCCGGGCACCAGCGTGGCGCGGTCATAGTCGCGGCGGATATGGCGCAGCTGCGCGCGGGCCACCTCGTCCGTCGCCTCCGCCTCCGCTTCGGCCAGCAGATCGCCGCGGCGGGGATCACAGCGCCGCGCGTGCAACACCGCCTGCATCGTGCCTGTCTCCTCGGCGCGTTGCTCGGCGGCGCCGCGCGGCATCATGGTTTCCTGATCCCATGCCAGCCGCCCGGCCACCTGTGCCAGCGCCTGCGTATCGCGCTCCAGCGCCATCAGATCATCATAGGCCGTCATGCCGTCCTCCCCCGGATCGATGTGGCGCGCGGATACTGGCTCAGGAACCGCGCCCGCAGGATCAGCACCCAGAGCACCACCGCCACGAATTGATGCGCGATGGCCAGATGCCACGGCGCGACATAAAGCACCGTCATGATCCCGAGGCTCATCTGCAACAGCAGCACCGCGAACATCGCGGTGAACGCGCCGCGCGTCACCTGATGCGCAGAGCGCCGCCCGCGCAGCCAGACCACCACGGCAAAGGCCAGCAGCAGATAGCCGCTGACCCGGTGGATGAACTGCACCGTGCCGGGGTTCTCGAAGAAATTGCGCCACCACGGCGCAAGGTCCATCATGTCGGGCGGCAGAAGGCCCCCGGCCATCAGCGGCCAGTCGGTATAGCTGCGGCCTGCGTCGATGCCCGCCACCAGCGCGCCCAGAAGGATTTGCAGAAAGGCAAAATGCATGAGCCCGGTGGAAAGGCCGAACAGCCTGCCCTCCCGCGCCCGCCGCGCCTGCATCAATTCCCGCTCCTCACGGCCAAGCGCAAAGACATACCAGGCAATCAGCCCGAGAATGACAAAGGCCAGCCCCAGATGCGTGGCCAGCCGATAGGACGCCACCGCGATCATTCCGTCGCCCAGCCCCGAGGACACCATCCACCAGCCGATTGCGCCCTGAGCCCCGCCCAGCGCGCCAAGGCCAAGAAGACGCCCGATCCAGCCCTTGGGAATCTGCCGCGCCAGCAGAAAGCCGAAAAAGCCCAGCGCCCAGACCAGCCCGATGACCCGGCCCAATTGGCGATGGCCCCATTCCCACCAATAGATCACCTTGAACTCGGCCAAACTCATGCCCTTGTTCATGATCTCGTATTGTGGGATGGCGCGATACTTGTCGAATTCCTCTTGCCAGACCGCCTCCGACATCGGCGGCAGCGCCCCGGTCACCGGCTTCCACTCGGTGATCGACAGCCCGCTATCCGTGAGCCGGGTGAGCCCGCCCACAGCGATCATCACCACCACCAGCGCAAAGAGGATCATCAGCCACAGCCGAATGCCGCGCCGCGCGCCGCGCCTTCGCGCGTCGATCATGCCGCCCTTGGGGGCCTGCTTGGGCGTCTCGGTGCCGCCCACCTCTTCGAAAATACTGCGTTTCCCGCTCATGTCCCGCCTTTCCGGTTCCGACCGCCCGACAGCTTAGGTCGCGGACCCCGCCGCTTCAACCGCGCTCCTTCCAGCGGACCATCTGCCGCAACACGCCGTGCAGCATCTGCACATCGGCGCGGGTCAGCGGCATCCGGCTCCAGAGGTTGCGCAGGTTGACCTTCATGCTTTCGGCCTTGTGCGCGGGGAAAAAGAACCCCGCCTCGCCCAGCCGCTCCTCGTAATGCTCCGCCAGCTTGTCGATCTCGATCTGTTCCGCCCAGTCGGATTTGGCCATGTCCATGCGCTCATGCACCACCTCGCCCGCGGCGCGCTGCCATTCATAAGCGGTCAGAAGCACGCATTGCGCAAGGTTGAGACTGGCAAATTCGGGGTTCACCGGCACGTTGATGATCGCATTGGCCCGCGCGATATCGTCATTCTCCAGCCCGGCACGTTCGGGGCCGAAAAGCACGGCCACCTTCTGCCCCTCGGCGATCTTTTCGGCGGCCAGCGCCATCGCGCGTTCGGGGCTGAAGACCGGCTTGGTCAGCCCCCGCGCCCGCGCCGTGGTGGCAAAGACATAGGCGCAATCGGCCACGCCCTCTGCCGTCGTCTCGACCAGCAGCGCCTCGTCCAGCAGCCGCCCGGCCCCGCTCGCCATCGCCACGGCCCTGGGGTTGGGCCAGCCATCGCGCGGCGCCACGATGCGCATCCGGTCAAGGCCGAAATTCCACATCGCCCGCGCCGCAGCCCCGATGTTCTCGCCCATCTGCGGGCGCACGAGCACGAAGGCAGGCTGCGGTCGGTCAGTCGGCATCGGTTCTCTCTTTTATCGGATCGGCGGCGCGCCGGGTTTAGGACAGGGCCGCGGAACTGAAAAGCCCCTGGCGTTCACCGTTCTGAAAATACTCATGCGCACCCCAAGCAAAAGGGCGCGCGCCCCGTTCGGTCGCACGCCCTTTGCCATTCGATCACATTGCGGCTTATTCCGCCGCTTCCGCCGGGCCGCCGGACGTGGCATCCTTGGCCTCGCCGCCCTGCGCCTGATCCTCGCCACCCTCGGGTTTGGCGGGTTTCTTGGCGCGCGGCTTGCGTGGGCGTTTCTGCGGCGCGGGCTTGTCCTGGCTCTCCGGCGTCTCGACCAGACCGCTCTCGCTGTCGCTGTCGATCACGTCAGGCTGCACGCTGCGGGCCGGATCAGCAGGCTGCCTGTGCGTGTCATGGCCGCCAGTGTCGCCGTCGTCGCGGGTCTGGCCATCGTCACGCCCGCCCTGCGGACGCTCGCCACGGTCACGGTCGCGATCACCCTGTCGGTCGCGGTTCTGCCGTTCCTGCTCCTCGCGGCGCGCATCCTGTTCCTTCTGCGCCTCGCCCAGCATGCGCAGATAGTGCTCGGCATGCTGCTGGAAATTCTCGGTGGCGACCCGGTCGCCCGACACTTGCGCGTCGCGGGCGAGCTGATTGTATTTCTCGATGATTTGCTGCGGCGTGCCGCGCACCTTGCCCTCGGGCCCGGAGCTGTCGAAGACCCGGTTGACGATATTCCCGACCGAGCGGTTGCGGCTCGGCTTGTTCCGCGAACGTGACTTGGATGATCTCATGTTTTTGCAGTCCAGCCTTGTGGTCAATGCGTCGCTTGATCCGAACTGGCGCGTCCTTGCGCCGAAATCTGCCGGATCGGACATGTATTGGCTTGGCACCAAGCGGGACCGCCCTTACCGGGCATCCGCCGTCTTGATACCCTCCACTAAACACGCCGGACCGCGCCGCACAAGAGGAAAGCGCGATTTTTATTCACTTTGCGCGGATTTTGGTGGCCAGATCGCGCAAATCACCCCGAAATCCCCGGCCACCTGCCCAGAACGACGCGCTCGCGCCCATCGAGATCGGGCAGCACGCCCACCTCGGCAAAGCCCGCCGCGCAAAGGATATCGCGCACCTGCGCACCCTGCTGCCAGCCGATTTCCATCGCGATACGGCCACCGGGGCGCAGATGCGCTCCGGCCCCCGCTGCGATCCTCCGGTAGGCCGAAAGCCCGTCCGCGCCATCGGTGAGCGCGGCTTGGGGGTCATGACCGCGCACCTCGGGGCTGAGATCCGCCATCTCCGCCGCCGCGATATAGGGCGGGTTCGACACGATCAGGTCAAACCCACCAGTGACCTGCGCGAACCAGTCAGAGCGGCAAAGATCGAGCCGCGCACCCACCCCGTGCCGCGCCGCGTTGCGCCCCGCCACCTCAAGCGCCGCCGCGCTGATATCGGTGGCCACGCCCTGCGCTACGGGCCATTCCGCCAGCAGCGTCACCGCGATGATCCCGCTGCCGGTGCCGAGATCGAGCAGCCGCGCCGGTACCGGGCCGCGCAGCGCCTCGGCGATCAGGCATTCGGTTTCCGGGCGCGGGTCGAGCACATCTGCCGTCACCTCAAAGCTGCGCCCCCAGAACGCGCGCCGCCCGATGATCTTCGCCACCGGCTCGCGCGCCATACGCCGTGCGATCATCGCGTCGAACCGTGCCGCTGCCACCGCATCGAGATCATCGCCCAGATGCAAGGTCAGCCGGTCGCGCGGCACCTGCATCGCCGCGGCCAGCAATACGCGCGCATCACCGGGCGCGCCCTCGATCCTCGCCGCCTGCAAGGCCCGCGTGGCCGCGACAAGGGCCGCCTGTGCGCTCACGTCATCTCGGCCAGCAGCGTGGCCTGCGCATCCGCCGTCAGCGCGTCGATCACCTCGTCGAGATCGCCCTGCATCACCTGATCGAGCTTGTAGAGCGTCAGGTTGATGCGGTGGTCGGTCATCCGGCCTTGCGGGAAATTATACGTGCGGATGCGCTCCGAGCGGTCGCCGCTGCCCACCTGCGCGGCACGGCTGGCCGAGCGTTCGCCGTCGACCCGGCTGCGCTCCATGTCAAAGAGCCGCGATTTCAGCACGTCCATCGCAATCTCGCGGTTGCGGTGCTGCGATTTCTGGCTGCTGGTGACCACCAGCCCGGTGGGAATATGGGTGATCCTCACCGCCGAATCGGTGGTGTTCACATGCTGCCCGCCCGCACCGGAGGAGCGCATCGTGTCGATGCGCAGATCGTTCGGGTCGATCTGGATATCGACATCCTCGGCCTCGGGCAGAACCGCGACGGTGGCAGCCGAGGTGTGGATGCGCCCGCCGCTCTCGGTCTCGGGCACGCGCTGCACACGGTGGACGCCGGATTCGAACTTGAGCCGGGCAAAGACACCCTCGCCGCCCACCCGCGCCACAAGTTCGCGCAGCCCCCCCAACTCGCTCCACTGCTCCTCGATCACCTCGAAGGACCAGCCCTGCGCCTCGGCATAGCGGTGATACATGCGCATCAGGTCGGCGGCGAAAAGCGCGGCTTCCTCACCCCCGGTGCCGGGGCGGATTTCCAGGATCGCGGCGCGGCTGTCGGCCTTGTCGCGCGGCAAAAGCGCCAGTTGCAGCGCCGCCTCCATCTCCGGCAGACGCGCCTCCAGCTCCGCGATCTCGGCCTGCGCCAGATCGCACAGGTCCGGATCATCCAGCAATCCCCGCGCCGCCTCGATATCCCACAGGGCCTGCCGATAGGCGCGGATTTCCTCGACCACCGGGCGCAACTCGGCATATTCGCGGCCCAGCTGCGCGATATCGCCGCCGCCCTGCGTCATCCGCGCCTCGATATATTCGAAACGCTGCACGATCTCGTTCAGTCTGTCCAATGGCACCATGGGGTTGATCCTCTGTCCCATCCTTGTGACTTGGTCAAGGGCGCAAAGCTGTGGTAAACAGGTGGCATGAGACTGCTCTTGCCCCTCCTGTTCGCGGCCACGCCCGCGCTTTCGGATGCCACCATCGGCGGCAAGACGGTGGAATGCTACTGCACCGACACCCAGGGCGCGCGCGTCGAGATGGGCGAGATGATCTGCCTGCGGGTCGATGGCCGGATGTTCATGGCCAAATGCGCGATGTCGCTCAACGTGCCGATCTGGCGCAAGGTCAGCGATGGCTGCCTGTCATCCAGCCTGAGCGAGCCGTTCGAGCCAGCGCTCGATACGGGCGGCATTCACGCCCAGATCTGACTTGCCAAAGCGCAGACGCCCGTAGATGTCCAGCATGTCGTCACTCTGCCGCACCGTGGTGTAATCGGGAAAGCCGAAGACGCGGCTGCGGGTCACGTAGGTGATCATGCCCTGATCCAGACTGCCCGCCAGAACGCGCGTGCGCGGCGTGTCGCGGATGATCGCATCCAGCGCGGCCAGATCGCCCTCGACCCGCCGCATCGCGCCGCCCTCCAGATCGCGATCGGTCACGCTCTCGGGCATCTGGTGCCAGCGCGCCGGGTCCGACGGCGCGAGCCGGATGAAGCCCAGCGCAGCCACGATCAGTACCAGCACAAGTCCGATGGCGAGCTTCATCCGGTCCCCCGATCCCGGCCCGCGTCCGGCTCAGCCCGCACGCTGCCCGTCCACCGTTTCGGCCAGCGCCTCGGCACGCGCGGCGATCTCGGCCAGGGTTTCGGTCACGTCCTGCGGCACCACCGGCACTTCCACACGTTCGGCCTCGGGGGCGGGAGCATTGCGCAACTGGTCCAGCTCCGCCTCGCGCTCGGCCAGCCTGTCCTCGGCCTCGCGCAGCTTGTCCTGCAAACCGGCGGTCTTGTCGGCCAGCATCAGCCCCGCCATCAGCAACATCCGCGCCTCGGGAATGCGCCCGATCTGCGCGGCAAGCACTCCGGCTTCCTCGTCCAGCATCCGCGCGGCGGAGTGCAGGTAATGCTCTTCGCCCTCCTGACAGGCGACATCAAAGCTGCGCCCGCCGATCTCGATCTTCACCTCGGGCATCAGGCGTCCTCCGTCTCGGTTGCGGTGTCGTCCCCGGCCTCGGCGATGACCTGGCCCAGCTCGGCCAGCACCGCCTCGACCTCGTCACGGTCGGCGGCGCGCACGGCGCGCAAGCCCTCCAACTCGGCCAGCATCGACTTGTTGATCAGATGCGGCTCGACCGCGCCTGCCTGATGCGCCTCGCGCAGGGCCTGGTTGTTGTCGCGCAACTGCTGGTTCGCCTTGCGCAGCGATTGCAGATCGGCATCGAGCCTGCGCAGATTGTCGGCCTGCGCGCCGCGCGCCGCCTCCAGCTCCGCGTCGCGGGCCGCAAGCCGCTCGTGCAACGAGCACACCCGCTCTTCCAGCTGGGCGTTGGCAAGCTTCTCGTCCTCGAGATCCTGACGCAGCTTGACCACCTCGGCCGGGTCGCCCGCCGCCTCGCGCCCCTCGAGACCCTTGGTGATCCGGTCCAGCGCGGCGGTGATCCGCGCCTGCAACTCGTCTATCTGGCTCATCTCCTCGACCCCTCACGTCTCTTGGCCCGTTTGCCACACGAATCGCATACCGGACCGGTTTTGTTCAAGTCTAGCCAAAACTGCGGGGAAATGCGCGCCCTTTGGCGCAAGACCCCCCGTCAGACGCCCGTGAACAGGCGGCGCGCGCTTGAACTTCTGCGCCGGGCTGATATGCAGCGACCATCTGTTGCCACTTCCAAAGGATGCTCGCCCCGTGGATATCGCCGCCCTGCGCTCTGCCAACCCCGATCACTGGATGAAGGCCACCGCCATCCGCGCGCTGACCCTCGACGCCGTCGCCGCCGCCAATTCCGGCCATTCCGGCATGCCCATGGGCATGGCCGATGTCGCCACCGTGCTCTTTGAAAAGCATCTCAAGTTCGACCCCGCCAACCCCGACTGGCCGGACCGTGACCGCTTCATCCTGTCGGCGGGCCACGGCTCGATGCTGCTCTATTCGCTGCTCTACCTCACCGGCTACGAGGACATGACGCTCGATCAGATCCGCAATTTCCGGCAATGGGGATCGAAAACCGCAGGCCACCCGGAATACGGCCATGCCAAGGGGATCGAGACCACCACCGGCCCGCTCGGGCAGGGGCTCGCCAATTCGGTCGGCTTCGCCATCGCCGAAGAGGCCCTGCGCGCGCGCTTCGGCAAGCAACTGATGGATCACCACACCTATGTGATCGCCGGTGACGGCTGCCTGATGGAGGGCGTGAGCCAGGAGGCGATCAGCCTGGCCGGGCGTCAGGGTCTGGGCAAGCTCGTGGTGCTGTGGGACAACAACAGCATCACCATCGACGGCGCCGTCGATCTGGCCGACCGCACCGATCAGGTGAAACGCTTCCGCGCCAGCGGCTGGCACGTGCAGGAAATCGACGGCCACGACCCGGCGGCGATCGACGCCGCATTGACCGAGGCCAAGCGCACGCGCAAGCCCTCGATGATCGCCTGCAAGACGCATATCGCATTGGGCCACGCCGCGCAGGACACCTCCAAGGGGCACGGCGCGCTGACCGATGCGGATCAGCTCAAGGCGGCGAAAGAGGCCTATGGCTGGCAACACGGCGCCTTCGACATCCCGGCAGATGTGAAATCCGCATGGGAGGTCATCGGCAAGCGCGGTGCGGAGGCGCATGCCGACTGGCAGGCGCGGCTCGGCGAGGCATCGGCGCAGCGTCAGGCCGAGATCGAGCGGATCTTTTCCCGCGACGTGCCGTCGAAACTCTCGGCCCGGATCAAGGCGCTGAAAAAGCAGATCAGCGAAGAAGCCCCCAAGGTCGCCACCCGCAAGTCGAGCGAGATGGTGCTCGAGGTGGTCAACCCGATCATGCCCGAGACCATCGGCGGCTCGGCGGATCTGTCGGGCTCCAACAACACCCGCTCGGGCGACATGACCGTCTTTGACGAGGGCAACCGCAAGGGCCGCTACCTCCATTACGGCATCCGCGAACATGGCATGGCGGCGGCGATGAACGGCATGGTGCTGCATGGCGGCATCCGCCCCTATGGCGGCACCTTCATGTGCTTCACCGATTACGCCCGCCCCTCGATGCGCCTCGCCGCGCTGATGAAGATCCCCACCGTGTTCGTCATGACCCATGACAGCATCGGCCTGGGCGAGGATGGCCCGACCCACCAGCCAATCGAGCATCTGGCGATTTCGCGCGCCACCCCCAACACCTGGGTGTTCCGCCCCTGCGATACGGTCGAGACTGCCGAGGCGTGGGAACTGGCGCTGAATTCCAGGGAAACACCCTCGGTCCTGTCGCTGACCCGTCAGGGCCTGCCGACCCTGCGCCGCGAGCACAAGGCCAAGAATCTCACGGCCCAAGGCGCCTATGTTCTGGCCGAGGCGGAAGGAAAACGTCAGGCGATCCTGCTGGCCACCGGCTCGGAGGTCGCCATCGCCATGGCCGCCCGCGACATCCTGCAAGAGGCCGGGATCGGCACGCGCGTCGTCTCCATGCCCTGCTGGGAACTCTTCGAGGAACAGGACGAGAGCTATCGCCGCCGTGTCCTGCCCGCAGGCCCGGTGCGCGTCGCGGTCGAGGCGGCGATCCGCTTCGGCTGGGATCGCTGGCTCTACGGCGAGCGTGGCAAACGTGAAAAAGGCGAATTCGTCGGCATGCACGATTTCGGCGCCTCCGCCCCCGCCGAGGTGCTTTACGAGCAGTTCGGCATCACGGCGCAGGCCGTGGCCGACAAGGTCAAGGCGCTGCTCTGACCCGCAGGCCGGGCCATGGCTCCCACGCTGCATGCTCCACGACAAAGGCCCCCGCGAGGGGGCCTTTGTCAGTAAATGATGCACACTTGAGTTGAGCGAAACCCCTTGCCCGTGCAAGGCGATGTCGAGCTAAGGCTCCCGAAGACATTTTCGGGAGCCTTTGCAGGTTGATGTCGGCTATGTGGGACTGAGCGGACGTTCGGTCCGCTCTGAACGAATATCCGGCGTTCGCATGTTTGAAAGGCATTTTGCATTGTAAAACAATGACGTTAAATACGATAATCATTCAACCTGCCCACTGGTTCAATTTGTGGATCGAAAAATTATGTCCGATAGAGTAACAAAGTTTTCTGAAGAGCTTGAGGGGTTAATCACCGAGGGTGAACTCCTCTGCCTGTCATTAGAATATGTCTATTACCCGCAGGAGGTTCATGACGTTTACCTTAAGCAATTTGATGGAGATGAGCAGCAGGTTACAAAACTTCTTGAGTCTCTCCCGTCGTTTCTGTCTTCCTATCAAAGTTGGTACTCAAAGGCCCAAGCGGTTATAAAACAAGTCCTCCCTGACAGACTCGCCGACTTTAACTCGCACTTTGAGTACCCGCGCGCTCGCAAGACAATCAGTTACGAAAATTATATGATCAAGGATTGCCTTCAGGACCTGCGTGTGACCAAGCCGACGGGCGCAATAGTTAATGGAGCAGCGGCAATTCCAGAATTCCGACAGCAGTTGTACATGGCAAAAGCAGCAAGAGACGCATTGACTTCGAAGCTGCTGGACCTAACGGCAGTATTACAGGCAGACTTGTTTGATACAGAGATCGAGGCGGCGGCCAGCTTGGGCAAGGCCGGGCATCTACGCGCAGCTGGTGCGATCTGCGGTGTAGTTATCGAGAAGCATCTTCATCATGCATGTGACATGCACAGCATCGTAATACGCAAGAAAAACCCTGGGATCTCAGACATCAACGAACTCCTGAAAGGCGCCGGGATCATCACAGTGCCGCAATGGCGGTTTATTCAGCACCTTGGCGACATTCGGAACATCTGCGACCATGCCAAAGGCCGAGAACCTACCAAAGAAGAGATCGAAGACTTAGTTGCCGGAACTGCGAAGGTTCTGAAAACGATATACTGATTTCCACGTTTGGATTAGGGCGAGGTCTTCTGGATGTTTGTGGACATAAGCCTAGGAGCATGAACTTTCGCTGTCACGGATCAGGTGACCCTCCGCTGTGGCCTCGAACCAGACATCGAACCCCGCCCCCCCGTATCGCCCACCTGCACCATTTACTGCCAAGGGCTGCCCCCGAGAGGCGGCCGTTTCGCGTCCTGGATCACCGGACGCGCAATCTTTATCCTTGCACGAATCCCGTGTCAGGATTATCCGCAAAGATGCTTCGGTCCGGAAATGCAGATTTCCGGTGAAAAGGGAATACGGTGCGATCCTCGCCTTGGATCAATTCCGTAACTGCCCCCGCAACTGTAAGCGGCGAGCGATACCGGCATATGCCACTGTCACCCCATGTGACGGGAAGGCCCGGTAGAGCAACGACCCGCGAGTCAGGAGACCTGCCGAGGTGATCACCCTATCCGGGCGCGGGGCGCGCCGTGGATAACGGTCTATTCCGTAGTGGTGGCGCTTCACCGTCTGCGGAGGGGCCATGTCCTTTCCAATGACTTCGCAGCTTGGAACACCGATGCCGGAGACCGGTATTGAGGGACAGTAAATGACATATCTCAGAACCACCGCCCTTTGCGCGCTCTGCGCGCTCTGCACCGCCCCCGCCCTTGCGCAGGACGCCTTCGATCTCGACACGATCACCGTGTCGGGCAGCCTCACCCCCCAGGAACTCGCCCGCACCGGCGCCTCGGTCGAGGTCATCGACGGGCGCGAGGCCGAGACCTCCGACACCGCGCTCACCAACCGGCTCGACCGGCTGCCGGGCGTCAATTCGACCAGCAACGGCCCGCTCGGGAGCTCGTCCTCGATCCAGCTGCGCGGGCTGCCCGCGCGCTATGTCGGGGTGCGGATCAACGGCATCGACATGTCCGATCCGTCGGGCACGCAGAACCAGTTCAATTTCGGCGGCCTCACCGGCGCGAGCCTTGGGCGGATCGAGGTGCTCAAGGGCTCGCAATCGGCGCTCTACGGCTCCGAGGCGATCGGCGGGGTGGTCGATATCACCACTTGGCGACCCGACCGCGACGGCCTGTCGGGCGAGGTGCGCGCCGAGGCGGGCGCCTTCGACACCAAGACCGGCGCGCTCAGCCTCGGCTATCGCGGCGCACGCGGCGAGGTGGCGCTGAGCTACAACCGTGTCGACAGCGACGGATTCTCGGCCCGCGCGGGCGACCCCGAGGATGACGGGTTTACGCAGGACATGCTCACGCTCTCGGGCGAATTCGACGCGACCGACGCGCTCACAGTCGGCGGCACCGTGATCTACCGCGACGGCGAGGCCGATTTCGATCCCAGCCTGACCGCGACGGCAGGCCAGATCCAGACCGAGGAACTGGGCCTGCGCGGCTTTGCCCGGCTGCGCACCGGCCCGGTCAGCCACGAGCTGTCCTATGCCTATTTCGACATCGACCGGCGCGACACCTCGCCCGGCGCCTTCACCCCGCGTTTTACCGGCGAGCGCGACGAGATCAGCTATCTCGGCACCCTCGAAGTGGGCCGCGCGGGCAGCCTGACCGGCGGGCTGGAATATACCGAGGAACGCTTTACCGCGCAGCCGACGCGCGGCACCAACGACAATCTCGCCGTGACGGCGGAATGGCTTTTGCCCGCAACCGATACGCTCGATATCTCGCTGGCGCTGCGCCATGACGAGGACGGCGATTTCGGCGGCAAGCTCACGGGGCGCGCCGCCGCCGTCTGGCGGCCCGCCGAGGGCTGGGCGCTGCGCGCCGTCGCAGGCACCGGCTTTCGCGCGCCCTCGCTCTTCGAGCGGTTCAGCGCCTTCGGCGATCCGACGCTCAAGCCCGAGGACAGCGAAAGCTTCGAGATCGGTGTCGAGCGCAGCTTCGCCAATGCCCGGATCGAGGCCACGCTGTTTCACATCACCGTCGACGATCTGATCGACTTCGACCCGGGCGCGACCGCCTGCGGCTCGGGTTTCGGCTGTTTCGGGCAGGTGCCGGGCGAGACCACCTCCAAGGGGCTCGAACTCGCGGGCGAGGCCGATATCAACGCCTTTCTCACCGTCTTCGGCAACTATACCTATACCCGCGCGCGCAATGGCGGTCAGCAACTCACCCGCACGCCCAAGCATGACGCCGTCATCGGGCTCGATGCCGACCTGACCGACCGCCTGTCGGGCGGCTTCGATGTCCGTCACGTGGCCGGTGTGACCCCGAGCGCCTTTGCGCCCGCGAACAACAAGGTGGGCGACTATACCCTTGTGGGCGCCGGGCTGAGCCACGCGATCACCGACAGCGCCACCGCCTATATCCGCATCGAGAACCTCTTTGACGAGGATTACGAGACGGCGGGCGGGTTCAACACCGCCGGGCGTTCGGCCTTCGTGGGGCTGCGTGCGTCTTTCTAGGCTCATATCGCTTGGCGTGGCCCTCGCCTTTGCGGGGGCCGTGACCGCAACCGAGGCCGGGGCTGACCCGGCCCCGCGCCGGGTCGTGTCGATCAACCTGTGCACCGATCAGCTGGCGATGCTGCTGGCCGCCCCCGGTCAGCTTGTCTCGGTTTCCGATCTGGCCGCCGATCCGCACAGTTCCGCCATGGCCGGTGCCGCGCGCGGCTATCCGGTCAATGAGGGCCGCGCCGAAGAGGTCTATCTGCTGGCCCCCGACCTGGTTGTCGCCGGGGCCTACACCGATCCCGCGACGGTGCAGATGCTGCGCCGCGTCGGGCTTCGGGTGGAACAGTTCGACACCGCCAAGTCGCTGACCGACACCCGCGACCGCATCGCGCAGATGGCCCGCGCTCTGGGGCGCGAGGAGGAGGGCGCGGCGCTGATCGCCCGCTTTGACGCACGTCTGGCCGCGCTTGAGGCCGAGGCTGGCCCCCGCCCGCGCGCCGCGCTCTACCATCCCAATGGCTACACGCTCGGCGGCGGTACGCTGGCCGATGACATCCTGCGCGCCGCAGGCTTTCGCAATCTCGCCGCAGAGCTTGGCCATCGCGGCGGCGGCACGCTGCCGCTGGAACAGCTGGTCATGGCAGCCCCCGATCTGTTGATCAGTGCCGCCCCCCTGCCCGGTGCCTCGCGCTCCGAGGCGGTGCTGGGCCATCCCGCGCTCGAGGCGCTGCGCAAGGGGCGCGCCGGGCTGCGCATCACCTCGCCCGACTGGATCTGCGGCACGCCGCATGTGCTGAACGCGGTCGAGCGCCTGACCGACGCGCGCCGCGCAATGCCGGAGGGCGGGCAATGAGCCGCCTTGCCCTCGCCCTCTCGGCCCTCGTCGCGGTGCTCTTCGCGGCCTCGCTCACCACCGGGCCGTCGGAGACCTCCGCCCTCTCGGACCTCTCGGCGCTGATTCTCGGCGGTGACGGCCCCCTGCCGCTGGTGATGCGCGAAATCCGCCTGCCGCGTGCGCTTCTGGGCCTGATGATCGGCGCAAGCCTCGGCCTCGCCGGGGCCGCGATGCAGGGCTACCTGCGCAACCCGCTGGCCGAGCCGGGCCTCATCGGCGTGTCGGGCTCCGCCGCGCTCGGCGCGGTGATCGCCATCCATACCGGGCTTGCCGCCGCCTTCACCCTCGGCCTGCCGCTGGCGGCGCTTGCGGGCGCGGGCACCGGCGTCTTGCTGGTGCTGATGCTGGCCGGGCCGCGCGGCGCGTCGATCACGCTCATTCTCGCGGGCATCGCCATTTCGGCGCTCGCCGCCGCGCTCACCTCGCTGGTGCTCAACCTGTCGCCCAATCCCTATGCGGCCTCGGAAATCGTGTTCTGGATGATGGGCTCGCTCGCCGACCGCTCGATGACGCATGTCTGGCTGGCGCTGCCGCTGATGGCGCTCGGCTGGGTCGGGCTTGCGACCCTCGGGCGCGGGCTCGATGCGCTGACATTGGGCGAGGACGCGGCAGAGGCCATGGGCATCCGCCTCACCCGCCTGCGCCTGACGCTGGTGGTCGGCACCGCCTGCGTGGTGGGCGCGGCGACCGCCGTGGCGGGCGCCATCGGCTTTGTCGGCCTCGTGGTGCCGCATCTGCTGCGCCCGCTGGTGGGCGCACGGCCCTCGCGGCTGCTCTGGGCCTCGGCGCTTGGCGGGGCGGCGATGGTGCTCGCCGCCGATCTCGCCGTGCGGCTGGTCCTGCCCGAGCGCGACCTGAAATTGGGCGTGCTCACAGCCCTCGTCGGCGCACCGCTCTTCCTGCACCTGATCTACAAGACACGGGCGGAGATGGCATGACCCTGCTCAGCGTCGATAGCCTCTCGGTGCGGCTGCGCGCGCGTCCGGTCCTGAGCGATGTCAGCTTCCGCGTCGGGCCACGCGAATGCGTCGGCCTCATTGGCCCCAACGGTGCGGGCAAGACGACGCTCTTGCGCGCGATCCTCGGGCTTGTGCCACATAGCGGGCAGAGCAGCCTTGCCACCCTCACGCCCCGCGACCGTGGCCGCGCCGCCGCCTGGATGCCGCAGGCACGCGATATCGCCTGGCCGGTCAGCGTCGAGACGCTGGTCGCCTTGGGCCGCACCCCGCACCTGTCCGGGCTGCAGGGCATCAGCGCGGCCGACCGCGCCCATGTCGATGCGGCCCTCACCACGATGGGGCTCGACGCCCTGCGCCACCGCACCGCCACCCGTCTTTCGGGCGGCGAACAGGCGATGATGCTGATCGCGCGGGCGCTGGCACAGGACACCCCGCTCCTGATGGCCGACGAGCCGATCGCGGGGCTTGATCCGGCCAATCAAATCTCCACGATGGAGGTCTTTGCCGGGCTGGCAGAGGCAGGCCGCGCCGTCATCGTCTCGATCCACGATCTGGGGCTGGCCGCGCGCCATTGCACCCGGCTCATTCTGCTGGGCGAGGGCGGCATTGCCGCCGACGGCCCCCCCGATGCCGTTTTGACACCCGACAACCTTGCGCGCATCTTCCATGTCTCGGCGCATTACGCGCACACGCCGCAGGGCCCCGTCTTTCAACCGCTCGAGGTGACCCGATGAGCCGCCTGCACCTGGATCGCCCGTGGCTGTCGCTCGATCTGGGCCGCGACATGCCGGTGCTCAGCTGGGCGGTGAACCGCCCCGGTCGGGTGCGGACGCGGCGCATCCTGTGGCGCGAGGTGCGCAATGCCGACCTGCCCGAGGATCTCGATGTCGAGGCTTGGCTCGACCGTGACCTTGCCGCGCGGCAGGCCCGCGATGCGGTCTGCTTCCTCACCTCCTGCGATATCGGCACCTATTGCGAGGCGCGCGCCACGGCGGGTGCCGTCACCGCCCGCGCCGTGGCCACCGTCGGCCTGTCGAATGCCGAGCGCGTGGGCCGCCGCCTGCCCCCTGCCGCGCATGGCTGGGGCACGATCAACATCGCGGTGACGCTGGAGACCGGCCTGACCGACGCCGCCCGGCTCGAGGCGATGAGCATCGCCACGCAGGCCCGCACCGTCGCCATCGCCGAGACCGGGCTGCGCCTTGCCACCGGCATCGCCACCGGCACCGGCACCGATTGCATCGCCATCGCCGCACCCGAAGGCCCGACGCGCTACGCAGGCCTGCACACCGAGGCGGGCGAGGCGGTGGGCCGCGCCGTGCTTGACGCGGTGCGCCAGGGCGCGCAGGCATGGACCCGACCGGCACAGGAGGCGCAGCATGGATAGCACCGCGCTCATCGGATTTCTGGATCGCGGCGGCCCGGCGCTCTGGGTGATCGCGGCGCTCTCGGTGCTGACCTTGGCGCTGATCCTGTGGAAGATCTGGCGGCTCTTGCTGACCGGCGCGTGGTCCGGGGCGGTGACCGACCGCGCGGTGGCCCTCTGGCAGCACGGGCAGGGCGCCGAGGCCACGGCCCTCCTGCGTCCGCGCCGCAGCTTGCGCGCGCGCCTGGCCCTCGCCGCGATGGAGGCGGCCACGGCCCCGCATTGGGGCGAGCGCGAAGCGCGTGAGGACACCACCCGCATCGCCAAATCGCTGCTGAACGAGGCACGCTCCGGCCTGCGCGCGCTCGAACTCATCGCCACCATCGCGCCGCTCGTGGGCCTCCTGGGCACGGTCTTGGGCATGATTGCCGCCTTTCAGGCGTTGCAGGACAGCGGCAACAGCGCCGATCCCTCGATCCTCGCCGGCGGCATATGGGAGGCGCTGCTGACCACGGCCGCAGGCATGGCGGTGGCGATCCCCGCCTCGATGGCGCTGACATGGTTCGAAAGCGTCGCCGACCACGTGCAGGCCGATATGGAAGACGCGGCCACCCGCATCTTCACCACCCCGCGCAATGGGGGCCAGCCATGATGAGCTTCGGCCAGCCCCGCGCGCCCCGCCGCCCCAGCCTCACGCCGATGATCGACGTGGTGTTCCTGCTGTTGGTGTTCTTCATGCTGGCCGCACGTTTCGGCCACGACATGACGCTGCCCTTGTCCACCGGCGGCAGCGGCAACGCCACCTATGACGGCCCGCCCCGCCTGATCGGCATCGCGGCGGAGGGGCTCACGCTCAACGGAACCCCCGTGACGCTCGACACCCTGCCCGCCACCCTCGTCCCGCTGATGGACGACACCGGAGACGCCGTTGTGCTGCGCCCCGAAGCAGGCGCCGACCTGCAATCGCTGATCGCCGTGACCGACGCCTTGCGCGCCGCCGGGCTCACGCGACTGATCGTGGTGGAGTAGGCCCATGGACTTCGCCACCCCCAGACGCCGCCGCCCCTCCGAGGCCATCGTGCCAATGATCAACGTGGTCTTTCTGCTGCTGATCTTCTTCCTGATGAGCGCGCAGATCACCCCGCCCGCGCCTTTCGACGTGACCCTGCCCGAAAGTGCCAGCGACAACGCGGCCCGGCCCGCCGACACGCTCTATATGGATGCGCAGGGGCGGCTCGCCTTCAACGCCGCACGCGGCGAGGCGGTCTATGACGCGATTGCGGCCCGCGCCGTGCCTGACACCCCCCTTCAAATCCGCGCCGATGCGCGGCTCGAGGCGCAGGCGCTTACGCGGCTGCTGCCGGAACTCGCGGCACGCGGCATCGCCGAGATCGAACTCCTGACGGGGGCGCCATGATCCGCGGTCTGGAATTCACCGGCTTCCTCGCGCTTGCCGCCGCCGTGCATGCCGGGGTCTGGACCGCCGCCCCCGGAGGCCACAGCGGCGCGGGCGGCGCGCAAGGCAGCGAAAGCGTCACGCTCGAGGCATCAAGCGCGCAGATGGCCGCGCTGGTCGAGGCCTGGCAGCGCCCGGTCGAGATGATGCAGCAGGCGGTACAGCCCGCGCCGCCGATGCGCCCCGACGCAACCCCGGCCGCGCAGCACCCCGACCCCGCACCCCGGACGGCGGCCACGCCCACGGCGCCGCAAATGGCCGCCCCCGCCCCGGACCTGCCACAGGTCGAGGCCGCCCCCCCGCCGCTGCCCAGGCCAGAGCTCAGCGACCGCGCGCCCCGCAGACAAGCGCCCGAAACGCAGGCAGATGCACCGCGCCCGGCGCGCACCGATGACCGCGCACCCACGCGCCCCGAGGTGACAGCCCGGCTCACCCCCCCCACGTCGACCGACGCCCCGCCCGTCGCCGACACCAGCCCCGCCCTGCCCCGCGTCCGCCCTGTGGCGCGGCCCGAGCGCGCGAACCCGAGCCGGCAGCCCGCGCAATCGAGCGCCGCCCGCCCCAGGGAAGTGGCGCGCGGCACGGGCGGGCAAACGGCGGGCGGCACGGCCAACTCTGCGCCCTCCGCGACCCTTGATCACGCCACCCGCACCAGCCTCATGGCCCAGTGGGGCGGCGGCATCCGAGCCCGCATCGAGCGGCAGAAACGCTATCCGCGCGGCACCCGCGCAAGCGGCACGGTACATCTGACGCTCACTGTCTCGGGCGCGGGGCAACTCCTTGCGGCGAAGGTGCGGCAATCCTCGGGCGACCGCGCGCTCGACGCGGCGGCGCTTCAGGCGGTGCAGCGCGCCCGCCTGCCCTCGAAACCCACGCAATTGCCCGGCGAGAGCCACGCCTTCAACCTGCCGGTGGCGTTCCGCAGATAAGGCAGACCGAGCGACCGGCGCATCCCCGCGCCCGTGGCCCCCTGGTGCCCGCGGCCGGACTCGAACCGGCACGGCCTTTCGGCCTGGAGATTTTAAGTCTCCTGTGTCTACCATTCCACCACGCGGGCAAGGGGCGGCGTCGGACGCGCGCGGACCATATCCGCTTTGTCCGGGGTGTAAAGCCAAAGCGGCGCGTCAGATATCGTCTTCCAGCGCCTCAAGCCCCGGCAGCAGATGCCGCTCGACCAGCCACGGGTTGAGGTCGAGTGCACGGCGCAGGATCAGCGCCGCCTCGCCCGGGCGCTGCAACGCCACAAGTGTCAGCGCCTGCCCGGTCATCGCCGCGATATGGCGCGGTGACAATTCCAGCGCTCGTTCCAGATCCGGCAGCGCCGCCGCATAATCCTGACGGATGAAATTGACGAAGGCGCGCTGATTGTAGCCCTCGGCATAGTCCGGGCAGTAGGCAATGAGCGCATCGAACGCATCCACGGCACCGGCGAAATCATAGGCCTCGCGCCGCGTCATGCCCTCGTCGAGCAGGTCCTGCGCACGCGCGTCCGGGGCATCGGCCCAATATTTCCACATCTCGTTTGAAATACGCCGCGCGCTGCGCTCGTCCTCGGCTTCCTGCACCTGCTCAATCAAACCAGCGATGGCCGCGCGGTGATCGGGCGGCGCGGGGCAACTCTCGGCAAGGGCCGGTCCAGCCATCAGAGCAAAGGCGGTCAGGGCAAATCTCATCCGTCCTATAATGACGCAGACGGCGCGCAGGTCAAATCACGTCCGACAGCGCGTTTTCCTTCACCGCCTGCATCGCCACATAGGTCGAGGTATTGGCCAGATGCGGCAGGCCCGAAATATGCTCGGCCAGAACCCGGCGGTAATCGGCCATGCTCTGCGTGCGGATCTTCAGCAGATAGTCGAAATTCCCGGCGATGAGATGCACCTGCTCGATCTCGGGCACCTTGCAGACGGCGGCGTTGAACTCGGCCAAGGCTGCCTCGCGCGTGTCATGCAGCCGCACCTCGACGAAACTGACGTGATCCAGCCCCAGCCGGATCGGATCGAAAAGCGCGCGGTAGCCGGTGATCACCCCGTCCCGCTCCAGCCGCCGCAGCCGCGCCTGCGTAGGCGATTTCGACAGGCCGATCGCCTTGGCCAGATCGGTGACACTGATCCGCCCGTCCCCCGCCAGAGCCCGCAGAATCGCCCGGTCGAACCGGTCAAGATCAAGCTGTTCACTTTGATCCACTTCTCTCTCCAATTCGATGCGACTGGCCTCTGTTTGAACTCTAATCGGGAAAAGTCACTTACACAATGATGGTAGCATCACCCAACCACTCATGGGGGAGCAACCATGCCATATGATACCGATATCCGCCGCGCCATCGACCTTGGCACCTATGCCGACGAAGCCGAGACGCTGGCCCGCCTGACCGAGATCGCCGCCCTCTCGCCCGAGGACCGCGCGCGCATCTGCACCCGTGCCGCGCAATTGGTGCGCGACATTCGCCGCCGCTCCGATACCGGGCTGATGGAGGTGTTTCTGGCCGAATACGGCCTCTCGACCGACGAGGGTATCGCGCTGATGTGCCTGGCCGAGGCGCTCTTGCGGGTGCCCGATGCCGACACGATCGACGCGCTGATCGAGGACAAGATCGCGCCCTCGGACTGGGGCAAGCATATGGGCCATTCGACCTCGCCGCTGGTCAACGCCTCGACCTGGGCCTTGATGCTGACCGGCAAGGTGCTCAAGGACGAACACCCCGGCCCGGTCGGCCATCTGCGCGGCGCCATAAAACGTTTGGGCGAGCCGGTGATCCGCACCGCCGTGGGCCGCGCGATGAAGGAAATGGGCCGTCAGTTCGTGCTGGGTGAGACCATTCAGGCCGCGATGGACCGCGCGGCGGGGATGGAGAAGAAGGGCTACTCCTATTCCTACGACATGCTGGGCGAGGCCGCGCGCACCGATGCCGACGCCACCCGCTATCACCTCAGCTATTCCCGCGCGATCAGCGCCATCGCCAATGCCTGCACCAACAAGGACATCCGCGACAATCCCGGCATTTCCGTGAAACTCTCGGCGCTGCATCCGCGCTACGAGGTGGCACAGCGCGACGAGGTGATGAACATCCTCGTGCCGCGCCTGCGCTCACTCGCCCTGCTTGCGAAATCCGCCAAGATGGGCCTCAACATCGACGCCGAGGAGGCCGACCGCCTCGCGCTCTCGCTCGACGTGATCGAGAGCGTGCTCTCGGAGCCTGCGCTGGCCGGTTGGGACGGGTTCGGCGTGGTGGTGCAGGCCTACGGGCAACGCGCCGCCCATGTGCTCGACCACCTGCACGATCTGGCCACAAAACTCGACCGCCGGATCATGGTGCGGCTCGTGAAGGGCGCCTATTGGGACACCGAGATCAAGCGCGCGCAGGTCGAAGGCGTCGACGGCTTCCCGGTCTTCACCTCCAAACCCGCGACCGATATCAGCTACATCGCCAACGCGCGCAAGCTCTTGGCGATGACCGACCGCATCTATCCGCAATTCGCCACCCACAACGCCCACACGGCGGCGGCGATCCTCGACATGGCGACGGATAAATCCACCTTCGAGTTCCAGCGCCTGCACGGCATGGGCGAGGCGCTGCATGACATCATCCTGAAATCCGAGGGCACGCGCTGCCGCATCTACGCCCCCGTCGGCGCGCATCGCGATCTGCTGGCCTATCTGGTGCGCCGCCTGCTCGAGAACGGGGCCAATTCCAGCTTCGTCAACCAGATCGTGGATGAGGATGTGGCCCCCGAAACCGTCGCGCGCGACCCGTTCGAGGCGGTGAATGATCCCACCCCGCACCTGCCGACCGGGCCGGACCTGTTCCAGCCCGAACGGCCCAATTCGCGCGGGTTCGATCTGACCCATCAGCCGACGCTCGACGCCATCGAGGCGGCGCGCGCGCCCTATGCCTCGCACCAATGGGAGGCCGCGCCGCTGCTCGCGGGCAAGGCGCAGCCCGAGACGCCCGAGCGCGTCGAGAACCCCGCCGATCCCGCCGACAGCCCCGGCACCGTCGCCTGGGCCTCGGCGGCGGATATCGAAACGGCGCTCGCAGCGGCCAAGCCGTGGCAGGCCACGGCAACCGAGCGCGCCAAGATCCTCAACAAAGTGGCCGATCTCTACGAGGAAAACTACGGCGAGGTTTTCGCGATCCTGCACCGCGAGGCCGGGAAATCCATCCCCGACGCTGTGGCGGAACTGCGCGAGGCGGTGGATTTCCTGCGCTACTACGCAGCCAATGCGCCAGAGGGCGCACCCATCGGCACCTTCACCTGCATCAGCCCCTGGAACTTCCCGCTCGCCATCTTCACCGGCCAGATCGCGGCGGCTTTGGCCGCAGGCAACGCGGTCCTGTCGAAACCCGCCGAGCAGACCCCGCTCATCGCGCATCTGGCCGTGCGCCTGATGCACCGCGCGGGCGTGCCCGAGACGGCGTGCCAACTCCTGCCCGGCGCGGGACAGGTCGGTGCGGCGCTCACCTCTGACGCGCGCGTCGGCGGCGTGGCCTTTACCGGCTCGACCGACACCGCCCTGAAAATCCGTAGCGCAATGGTCAAGCACCTCACCCCCGGCGCGCCGCTCATCGCCGAGACAGGCGGGATGAACGCGATGATCGTCGACAGCACCGCCCTGCCCGAACAGGCGGTGCAGGCGATCGTCGAGAGCGCCTTCCAATCCGCCGGGCAACGCTGCTCGGCGCTGCGCTGTCTTTACGTGCAGGAGGACATCGCCGAGGGCTTTACCGAGATGCTCACCGGCGCGATGGACGCGCTGCATGTCGGCCACCCCTGGCACCTCTCGACCGATTGCGGCCCGGTGATCGACGAAGAGGCCCGCGCCGGGATTGCCGAACATATCCAGCAGGCCCGCGCCGACGGGCGGCTGTTGCACGTGCTCAAGACCCCGAATGCCGGGACATTCATCGCGCCCACGCTGATCAAGGTCGGCGGAATCGAGGATATCGAGCGTGAGATCTTCGGCCCGGTCCTGCATCTCGCCACCTTCAAGGCGCGCAACCTCGACAAGGTGATCGGTGCGATCAACGCCACCGGCTATGGCCTCACCTTCGGTCTGATGACCCGGATCGACGACCGCGTTCAACACGTGACCGAGGCAGTGCATGCGGGCAATATCTATGTCAACCGCAACCAGATCGGGGCCATCGTGGGCAGCCAGCCGTTTGGCGGCGAGGGCATGTCGGGCACCGGCCCCAAGGCGGGCGGGCCGCATTACCTGACACGGTTCTGCGCGCATCCCGCGCCTGTCGCGGGTGAGAAATGGGACGCGGCGATGCCCGTCGCCGCCGTGCAAAAGGCGCTCGACGCCGCCAACGCGGCACCGCGAAGCCCGCGGCAGGATCTCCTCCTGCCGGGCCCCACCGGGGAATCGAACCGGCTGACGACGCATCTGCGCCCCGCACTGCTCTGCCTCGGGCCGGGCAAGGAGGCGGCAGCGGCACAGGCGCGTGCCGTGCGCGATCTCGGCGGTGTCGCGGTCGAGGCATCGGGCCGCGTCGATCCGCACGCCCTCAAGACCATGGGCGGGCTCTCGGGGGCGCTCTGGTGGGGCGACGAGCGCGACGCCCGCGCCTATGCGCAGGCCCTCGCCGACCGCTCCGGACCGATCCTGCCGCTGATCACCGGGACGCCCGACACCGGCCACGCCCTGCTTGAACGCCACGTCTGCGTCGACACCACGGCGGCGGGCGGCAATGCGGCGCTGCTGGGGGGCATGTCCTGAAGGTGAGCGGACGCGGTTCGACACGAACAGGGCGGTGGCGCGGCAAATGGCCTGGAGCTGCCGTTTAACCTTGGTGCCAATGCGCGGAATCAAGGCGCGGCACGCGCCGCCGCGCAGCGTCCGACGGCCCCCGGTCGGGCGCTATTGCCACGTATCAAGTAATTGAAAACGCGGAAGTATTGGGCTGATATAAAGTGCCTTCCGGAAAGGGTGCCGCGCCCACCCGCGGTCGGGCACCGCACGGCTTAGCTCTATAACCGCCAAGGTCCACTCCAGGCCCTCCTCGCGCCCGACTTGCTAACTCTCCCGCTTTGGCTCCCCCGCCTCGCGCGCGACCTCCCCATTTGCTTCCAGTTGCGACAGAAGCATCGTCTGCAACTCTTCCTCCAGTTCCCGCGCGCGCTCCATATAGGCCGCGTTCTCCAGGGTCGGCGTATCGGGATCCCAGAGCGCGGCCAGTTCGCGCACCGATTGCCGGTCATGCTGATAAAAGGTCTTTTCGACCTCCGCCGCCTCGAAATCGGTCAGCCCCATGTTCTCCAGCACATAGCGCCCCGCCCGCAGCGAACTGTCGAAAAGCTCGCGCACGATGTCATTCGCGCCCGCCTGATAGAGCCGGAACACATGCGTCCGGTCGCGGGCGCGGGCGATGATATGCAGGTCGGGCCGCTCCCGGCGCGCGAACGATACCAGCCGAACGGCAGCATCCGGATTGTCGAGCGCCACCACAAGGATGCGCGCCTCCGCCAGCCCCGCCGCGTGCAAGAGATCCGGTCGTGTCGGATCACCAAAGAACCCCTTGACCCCAAAGCGCCGCATACTCTGGATCGCGGTCAGATCGTGGTCCAGCACCACCGTCTCGAACCCGCTCGAGCGCACCAGCCGGTTGACCACCTGCCCGAACCGCCCGATCCCCGCGATGATCACCGGCCCGGTGCTGTCGATCTCGTCGGCCTCGGGCATCTCGGCGCTGTCGGTCATGCGCTTGGACAGCCAGTCATAGAGGATGAACAGGAGCGGCGTGATCAGCATGGTGAGCGCGATCACCAGCAGCAGGATCTCGCCCATGCCGCGCGGCAACACATCCTGCTGATTGGAAAACGACACCAGCACGAAGCCGAATTCCCCCGCCTGCGCCAGCGACAGCGTGAATAGCCACAGATCGCGCCCGCGCAACGCAAAGATGCGCCCCAGCCCGTAGAGGATGACCCCCTTGACGACGATCAGCGCCACCGCCATGCCGACGATCATGACCGGCGCACCGAACAGCACCTCGAAATTGATCCCCGCCCCCACGGTGATGAAGAACAGCCCCAGGAGCAGCCCCTTGAACGGCGCAAGATCGCTCTCCAGCTCGTGCCGGAATTCGCTGTTGGCCAGCACCACACCCGCAAGGAACGCGCCCAGCGCAGGCGACAGCCCGACCAGCATCATCAGGAACGAGATGCCCACCACGATCAGCAACGCCAGCGCGGTATACATCTCGCGCAGCCGCGCGGCGTGAATGAACCGGAACACCGGCCGGGTGAGATAGACCCCCGTCAGAATGATCGCCGCCACCGCCGCGATGGTGACCAGCGTCGCGCCCCAGCCCGGCAGGCTGGCGATGAAACTTTGCGCGGCCTCATGCGGCGCGGCTGGGGTCTCGCCATGCGCCGCAGCGCTTTCGGTCCCGCGCATCAGCACACCGCCCAGCACCGCATCGGCGCCCTTGGGCAGCGCCAGCAGCGGCAGAAAGGCCAGCATCGGAATGACCGCGATATCCTGCGTCAGCAATACCGAGAAGGACGACCGCCCGCCGCCCATCTGCATCAGCCCCTTTTCCGACAGGGTCTGCAATACGATCGCGGTGGACGACAGCGCAAAGATCATCCCGATGGCGAGCGCCACGCTCCAGCCCTGCCCGAAATACATTGCCCCGCCCATCACCGCCAGCGTGGTCAGCGTGATCTGCAGGCCGCCCAGCCCCAGCAGCCGGTGGCGCATGTCCCACAGTGCGCGCGGCTCCAGCTCCAGCCCGATGAGAAACAACATCATCACCACGCCGAATTCCGCCACATGCTGCAACTCGGTGGTCTGATGCCCGCCGAACAGCCCGGCAATCGGCCCGATGACGATCCCGGCGGCGAGATATCCCAGAACCGAGCCAAACCCCAGACGCGAGGCGATCGGCACGGCGATCACCATCGCGGCAAGCAGGATCGTGGCTTGGAACAGGAAACCTTCCATCGGGGCCTACCGGGTCAGAGGGTGCAAGGTGATCGCAGCCTAGCCCTTCGGCATCCGCAACACCACATCCCGCCCGCGTTTATTGTAGCGCAATTCGCTGTCGCCGATGGCCGAGACCTGCCCGCCGTCCATTCTGTCGCCAACCTGCACCTTTTGATAGCGCCCGTTTGCCAGCCGCACCAGCGCGCGGCGATTGGACGGGCTGCCATAGACGCCGATCAGATTGACCTGACGCATGTTGATCGCGTTCTGATTGGTGGCGCTGCGCGCAACCGAGGCAGAGCTTGGAATGCGCGGGGCGACGGTCGCGGCGGCGGCAGTCTGCTGCGGAGCCTCGCGCACAATCCTCTGGAAACCTTCCGGGCGCGGCTGCGGCTTGAGCGAGGCGGCGACAGCCTGCGGCGTGGCACCCGGTTCGGGCGCGGCGTCCTCCACCGCCTCGGCAAGGGCGGCGGTCACGGCATCGGGTGCCACGGTCGCCGCAGCAGCCTGCGCGATCGCCTCGGGACGAGGCCGGGGGCGCAGACCTGCCAGTTCGATCCGGCTGCGCCCGCCCAGCGCGCCGCGTTCCTGCTGTTCGATCAGGTCGGTGGGCCGGGTCCGGGGGCGGATATCGTTTAGCCGTTCCAGTTCCTCCGCCGCCTCGGCGGTCAGCGCAAGACCCGGCACCGGCACGGCGCGGGTCGGCATGTCAGGCGGGATCAGCGGCGGCGGACCAGCCCGCACCAGCACGTTTTCCGGGGTCAGCGCCCCTTCCGGCGTCGCCACCACCAGCCCGCGCGCGTCAATCGTGAATTCGGTGCCGGGCGGCGCGGGCACGGCGGGTGTCGCGGGTCTTGCATCGGCCTGCAAATCTGGCGCGGCGGGCAGGGCCACGGCGTCGCTCGCGGGCACATCCTCGTCGATGGAGGTGAGGTAGAAATCATCGAGATGCCCGGCCTCGGGCTCGAGCGGCGGCTCTGGCGGGAGCTGCCAGATGCCGGTCACGACATAGCGGGCGCGGGCCTCTTCGGGGGTCGGGGGCCCGGACGGCGCGGCCTCCTGCCCGGGCGTCTCAGGCGCGGGCTCGACGACCGGCTCGGGCGCGGCCATCTGCTGCGGCTGCGGATCGGTTTCCGGCTCAACCTCCGGTTCCAGCACAAGCGCGACCTCGGGCTCGACCAGAGTATCGGGCGAAGACGGGTCGGTCGCAGGCTCCTGGGCCGGGGTCTGGGGCGCGGGTGACGTCTCTGCGGGCGCGGCAAGCTCCGGAATATCCGGGGTGAGGGCGATTTCCACCTCACTCCCGCGGATGAGACGCGCCAGCCCCGACTCGGGAAAGATCGCCGCCCAGGCCGCAACCCCGGCCAGCAGAATCAACAGCACAACCGTCAGAATCAGCCCCAGAAATCGCGGCTTGCCGCGCCCGGCGCGCTGCGTGTCGCGCGCGCCGAAGATGGTCATGCGTTCGGCTTCGTCCTCGGGGGTGCCAAAACCGGGGCCGGTAGGAGCGGCGGCGATGGCGGTGGGGCCCGATGTGGCGCGCGTCCCGGCGGCGACTGGTTCAGGCGCATGGCCGGTGGGCGCCGCCCGATCCGCGCGCCGCGAGAAAAAGCTGATCGCGCCCGAGTGTTCGGCGCGCCCGGGCCGGTCGCTGTCCTCGGGCAGAGGCGCAAGGCTCGCAACCGCAGGACCGGGACCGGGCGTGGCCTCGGTTTCACGCGCCGCGGGCGATGGCGTCTTCGCCGGAACATCCGGGGCACCACGCGCCGCACCGGTCAGTTTCGGCGCGCCGGACCGGTCGGCCCCGCGCTCCGCCCGGATCGAGGCAAAGGCAGGCACGCCGCTCGCGGCGGGCTTGTCGTTCTCGGCCCCCGGCGCACCCTCTGCCTCGGACGTGCCCGCGTCTGACACCTGCGTCTCGGTTGCGTCCTGCGCCTCAGGCGGTTGCGAGGCGTCCGTCTTGTCCGCGTCCAGTGCTTTCGGTTCGGGAAGATGCGCGGCACCGAGGATCTCGATCCGCTCCACATCGCGCTCCACCGGCTCCGTGGCGTGGCTGGTCTCGCCAAAGAACGGCTCGGTGCCGAAACCATCGCTTTCCGGCCGCGCCACAAAACTGACGGGATTGAACCCGTGCTCGGTGGCGAAGGCTTCGGCCTCCTCCAGCGTCTCGCGCGCCACCGCCGCCACGTAGAGCCGCGCGCCCTCGACATTCCAGTCAAAGGCCAGATCGTCCAGCGCATAGGGCGTCGCTCCGTCGAGCGCCTCCGCCGCTGCCGCGTCGTAATCGCCATAGGGCGCGCTGCTCGCGGGCAGGTCGAGATAGCGGATCTGCGCGTCGGGAATGACCAGCTTGGTCGAGAGGCCCGAAGGGTCGAGCGCTGCGGCCTTCTCACGCAGGGCCGCGAGTTCCGCGCTCAGATCTTCACAATCCAGCGCCACCTCGCCCACCAGATGCCAGCCCGACGGGCCTGCGCGGTGCAGCAGGCTGATACCGTCGAAGGACAGGGACAGGGCAAAATTCGGTCTCATGCGCAACGCTGTAACACCGCTCGGGATCATACGGGAGTCTCCCGCTGTTGAAGCGCGATCCTACAGCACCAAATCGCCGAGGCAAAGGGTTGAGCAGGGTGAATACCGGCTGCCCTCCAAACAACCTCGCCGAATTGCCGTGTCATCCTGCGGGCGCTCTCTTAACCCGCCGCCTCGCCGCATCGGCACCGTCGCGATACCGACAGGATACCGACGCGATGCAGACCGCCGAAAAATCGCGGATCACCCTTGTTAATCAGGCGAATCCTGCCCCGATTCGCGCGTCGCGCACGCCCCGGGTCAGGTTTCGTTAACCAACGCGCAGCGCGGCTCAGCCCGCCGCTTTCGCCAGCGCCTGCTCCAGATCGGCGATGATGTCATCGGCATCCTCGATCCCGATGGAAATCCGCACCACATTGGGTGCCGCCCCCGCCGCGACCTGCTGCTCCTCGGTCAGTTGCCGGTGCGTGGTCGAGGCCGAATGGATGATCAGGCTGCGGGTGTCCCCGAGATTGGCCACATGGCTGAAGAGCTCAAGGCTGTCGACCAGCTTGACACAGGCCTCATAGCCGCCCTTGAGCGCCACGGTGAACAGGCCCCCCGCACCCTTGGGGCAGATCCGCGCGACCCGGTCATGCCACGGCGAGGACGGCAGACCGGCATAGGTAACCCCCTCCACAGCTTCATGTTTTTCCAGCCAGCCCGCAACACGCTCGGCATTTTCGCAATGCCGCTGCATCCGCAAGCTGAGCGTCTCGATCCCCATCAGCGTGTAATGCGCCGCCTGCGGGTTGAGCGTCATGCCCAGATCGCGCAGCCCCACGGCGATGCCGTGGAAAGTAAAGGCGAGGGGCCCGAAGGTCTCGTGGAACTTGAGCCCGTGATAGGCCGCTTCCGGCTCGCTGAGCGACGGGAATTTGCCCGAGGCCGACCAGTCGAACTGTCCCGAATCCACCACGCAGCCCCCCGTCACGGTGCCGTTGCCGGTGAGGAACTTGGTCATCGAATGCACCACCAGCGTCGCGCCATGCTCGATCGGGCGGCACAGATAGGGCGTGGCCGAGGTGTTGTCGACGATCAGCGGCAGCCCCGCCTTGTCCGCGATGGCAGAAATCGCATCAAGATCAGTGATATAGCCGCCAGGGTTCGCGATGGATTCACAGAACACCGCCCGGGTATCCTCGTCGATGGCCGCCGCGACGGCGTCGAGATCATCGAAATCGACAAAGCGCGCCGACCAGCCGAACCGCTTGATCGTCTGGCTGAATTGCGTGATCGACCCGCCATAGAGCCGGGTGGAGACCACCACATTCAGCCCCGGCCCCATCAGCGGAAAGAGCGCCATGATCTGCGCCGCATGCCCCGAGGAACAACAGACCGCACCGGCCCCCCCTTCCAGCGTCGCAACGCGTTCCTGCAACGCGGCCACCGTCGGGTTGGTCAGGCGCGAATAGATATAGCCCACCTCCTGCAGGTTGAAGAGCGCCGCCGCGTGCTCGGCATCGCGGAACACATAGGCGGTCGTCTGATAAATCGGCACCTGCCGCGCGCCCGTCGCCGGATCGGGCCGCGCGCCCGCATGAATTTGCAACGTGTCGAAACCATAAGCCATCGAAAGGATCCTCCCTTGGGAAATACTTGCAAACCGGGTTAAGCCATTGAAAGGTGCCCCGCAACAGGCATGAGGAGTTTCGACATGGCGCATCCGTTTCACTTGGCAATCAACGTGACCGATCTCGACGCGGCGCGCCGCTTTTATGGCGGGCTTCTGGGCGCGGTCGAGGGGCGCTCGACCGAGACCTGGGTAGATTTCGATTTCTTCGGACATCAGCTATCGTTGCATCTGGGCACGCCCCTTGCCACCGAGGCCACGGGCAAGGTCGGCGATCACATGGTGCCGATGCCGCATTTCGGCGTGGTGCTGCCCCTGTCCCAGTGGCAGCGCGTGGCCGGGCGGCTGAGCGCGTCGGAGGTCGATTTCGTGATCCCGCCCTCGGTGCGGTTCGAGGACGAGCCGGGCGAGCAATGGACCATGTTCTTTCGCGACCCCTCGGGCAACCCGGTGGAACTCAAGGGTTTTGCCGACATGGAGGCGGTTTTTGCGGGGTGAAGGGCCTGAAGCTGCCGTTGCCGCATTCCGCGCGAAACGCACCGAAGGTGCCGCGTGATCGCCGGGCCAAAACACCCACACCCCCTACCGCATCCAGAAGCCGTTGCGCTTGATCGTGTTGCGGATCGCCTGTTCGCGGCGCGGCAGGTCGTCCTGATCGAAGAGTGCGCGCACCTTCGCCCCGCGCCCCTGGTAGATCATCCGCTTGATGGCGTCGTATTCCTTGAGCGCCTTCTTGATCTTGTGCGGGCTTGCCACTTCTTCCAGCACCGCGATCACCCGGTCGCTCTCGCGGGCATAAAGTAGCGGCAGGGTACGGTAGTGACAGCTCACCTCGCCATCGAGCAGACCCTCGGGCAGCGTGTCGCGCCCGCCGCCAAGCGCGTGGATGACCAGCGGCAAGGCCACCTGATCGAGCCACGGATCGAGCGACTGACACACCAGTTCCGGCGGGGCATCGTCGCGGATCGCAAGCGCATAGTCGAGAAACCGCTGCCCGAAAACATGCGGGCAGCGATAGAAGAAAAAGCCCGCGTTGAAATAGAGATAACGCTTCCAGTATTCATCGGGCTGGCTCAGATCGAGCGAGCTTTGAAAATCCAGCCCGAACTTGTCATAGAGCGCGCGCCAGATGCCCGTATAGCCGGGGCCGTAAAGCTCGGGCTCGGGCCAGGTGCCGCTGCGCCGCAACGACGCGGTGGGGCGGTCGAAATCGAAGGGCACCGCCGCAAGGTCTCCGGTGATCAGCGTGTCGGTGTCGAAGAACACGAAAGGTTCGCCTTCGGGCAGCGCGAAAAGCGCCTCGATCTTGTTGCCATAGGGGTAGGCGTGGCCGAAATGGCGGCTCTCGAAGGGCAGGGTCTCGGCCCCCAGAGCGTCGAGCCGGGCGCGCACCTCGGCGCTTTTCATGCGGGGATCGTTGCGCCAGAGCGGGCTCGGCTGCGGCTCGGCCACGAAGAGACGGCCTTCAAACCCCGGCGACATCGCGCGCAACGAGGCTGCAAAGAGCAGCGCCTCGTATTCCAGCCGCCCGCCCTGCCCGACTATCATGATGTTGAAGGACGCCTTTGCGAGGTCGGCCCGCGCCATGTCACTGCCCCCGCGTCAGCCCGCTCGGGCCATCAGGGCGAGGCTGGTCACATGGCTGCCCAGCTTGGTGGGCCAGGGCAGCGTGCCGCCGGGCAGCACCTCGACCGGCACGCCTTCGGCGCGCAGCCGTTCCACGGCAAGACAGGGTCCCGGGATCACGACCTTGTTGTCCCACAGCCAGCGATGATCCGGATAATAGTCATGCAGCAGGATCACGCCTCCGGGGGCCAGCGCCTGAAGGGCGAGCGGAATCTCGCGATAGACCACCTCCGCCGCGTGGCTGCCATCGAGAAAGATCAGATCGTATCCCGCCGCCCTGCCCGTCTCGGCCTCGAGAAAATCCAGCGAGTTGCGCTTCACGAAATCCACGCGGTCGCCAAAACCCGCCGCCGCGAGCAGGTCGCGCGGCAGATAGGGCAGCAGGCCGCTATCGGCCCAGGGCTGCTCTGAGGGATCGTTAACGTCGATGATATCGACCGTCGTAATCCGGCACTTGGCGGGCATCGCCGCCGCGATATGCAGCGTCGAGAAGCCGACATTGGTGCCGATCTCCAGCACGCGTGCCGGTTGCAGGTGCCGCACGAGGTGAAAGATCGCCCGTCTGTCCCCGGGATTGACGCCGCGATTGCCATCGGTGCGCGCCGCCGGAGGGGCCATCCTGGCATGGTCCTCCAGCCGGGGCGCGATCTCGGCCCATGCCTCGGCGGTCTCAGCATCCTGCCAGATGGCGGTCAGATCGATCTGGGATGTGGGCCGGAGTGCGGAAGGATCACAACTGACCTTCGGCAGGCGGTCGAGCGCCGCCCGTGCCTTGCGGACCTTGATGTCGCGCCGCAGCCCGGCCGGTACGACGGTCTTGACGGTTCTTTTTAGGCGTTTGCCCGCGCTCTTGAGCATGTGATCTGTCCCCCGCTTCGTTGTCGGATGCCGCGCCCGACCATGTTGCTGCCGGACCATGACGGATTTACCGCGCGCGCTCAAGCGGCAAGCGTGGCGGCTTGCCCGGATCGTGCGATCAGATAGGGGAAAGTGGTGGGCGACCCAGGAATCGAACCTGGCGTGCGTCTCCGCGAGGGAGTTACAGTCCCCTGCCACACCTTGCGGCCTGTCGCCCACTTGTCCGGCGCTGCGCACCCGACGTTGCCCGGTGCTGAGCACCAGACGTGGAGGGCTGATTACTAGCGGCCCGCGCAGGCGTCAACCGGAAAATCGCTTGCACATGCGCGCGCGCCGGTGCAGGGTCACGCGCCTGAAAAGAGGGGCGTGAAGCGCATGAAAAAACCCCGTTGGGTGATCGAGAAGGAACAGGGGCGGCGGGCGGCGGCGGCCGAGACGCTGTGGCTCTTCGGCCTGCACGCGGTGCGCGACGCGCTGGAGAATCCTCGCCGTGAAAAGCTGCGGTTGATCGTGACTCGCAATGCCGCCGACAAGCTCTCAGAGGCCATTGCGGCAAGCGGGCTGGAGCCGGAAATGGCCGATCCGCGCAAGTTTCCCGCGCCGCTCGATCCCGGCTCGGTGCACCAGGGTGCGGCGCTGGAAGTGAAGCCGCTCGACTGGGGGCCGCTCTCGGAGGTCTGTCTGGGTGACGGCGCGCAGGCGCCGCGCGTGGTGCTGCTTGACCGGGTGACCGATCCGCATAACGTGGGTGCGATCCTGCGCTCGGCGGAGGTGTTCGGCGCGCGGGCGGTGATCGCGCCGCGCCACCATGCCGCCCCCGAGACCGGGGCGCTGGCCAAGACCGCGAGCGGCGCGCTGGAACGCCAGCCCTATCTGCGGGTGCGCAACCTCGCCGATGCGATCACCGAGTTGCAGGGAATGGGCTATGTCGTGCTCGGCCTGGCCGGTGAGGCCGAGGCGAGCATCGAGAGCGCGCTCGAGGGCCGCCGCGACCGGCCCGTGGCGCTGGTGCTGGGGGCCGAGGGGCCGGGGCTGCGCCCGCGCACGCGCGAAACTGTCGATGCGCTGGTGCGCATCGAATTCGCCAGCGATTTCGGCTCGCTCAACGTGTCGAACGCCGCTGCCGTCGCGCTTTATGCCGCGCGCGGCTGAGCGCGGGCGGCGGCATCCTCGAACACCAGCAGGAAGCGGCCCTTGATCATCCAGGCGAGGCCGAAGGCGATGAGGCCTGTTGCCTCGAACACGAAGGTCAGGCGATAGCTGTCCCAGAACCGGGCAAAACCGCTCTCCTCTCCGATCACCACGAGTTTGAAGGCGAGAATGGCGACCGTGGCGAGAATCACCCGGCCCAAAACGCGGTAACAGCCATTGCGCAGCGCTTTGCGGTTGCCACCCTGAACGGCGGCCTGGGAATTCACCCGCGTGAACACCGACAACACCACATAGGCCAGAATGAGAAACATCGCCGCCGCCGACCCGTAATGAACGAGATCGAGCGGAAACCCCGGCGAGGTGGCGCGATTCAGCAGGCTGGACCAGAAATCGAAGGATAACTGACCCTCGACGCTGCCTCCCGGTAGCGGGAAATCCTGCGCCCCGGTGGCATCGCGCAGCAGCACCCGCGCATTGTGCACGCCATCAAAGCGGCAACCAGATCCGGTCGTCGGTACGAAGGCAACGCCGAGAGCGGCAAATCCCGCCAGACGGAGCAGCACGATGTCATACCAGTGCCAGGCGCGCGTGCCGACGCAGCCCGGCGCGTCGAAAGAGTAGAGACAGATCAGCAAAAGCCCGATGAAACTCAGCGCGCCCACGAGGATATCGCCACCGACCGGGGTGAAATAGAAATGGCTGATCGACCCATGAAAGCAGATGCCCGGCGAGAATGAGAGCGCCAGAAGCGACAGCGGCAGTCCGAAGGCGATCCAGCCCACCGCAAGATGGACGCGGCGCAGGTCGATCATGAAGGGCAGATCCTCTCGCTGGCGTGCGGCGGATGTCGAAATCGGCTCTGGCTGGTCGGTCATCGGGGAAAATCCTTGCGCGGAAATACCACAACCCTAGCATGCCTGGCGCGTCCGGGCGACGGTTTCGCGGAGTCGGCCCTTGGAAATTCCGCGCGATTGACCGATATGAGGCGCATGGGTCACAAGATCGCCACTTGCAATTACTGCGGCACGCGCGCCGCGCTGGTGCTGGACCGGGACCGGCATGAGCTGGCCTGCTCCAGCTGTGGTGCGCCGCTGCATGACATGAAGGCGATCCCCAAGTCCAAGGTGCAGCGCGCCCGCACCGCAGCGCGTCCGATGCCGCTGCCACGGCAGGAGTATCGCGATGACGTGCCGTCCATGCGTCCACAGCGTCCGCGCAAGCGGCGCAAGGGGCTCGGGCGCCGCATGCTCGAGGAAATCTGGGATGTGGTCGAAGATATTTTCGACTGATCAAGGCCGCTGGCCGCCAGATCACCGCCAGTCACAGCTATATTACATACCCTTTATATCCTGAGAATCGGACCTACATGTCTATTAGAGGCGTCGATACGGAACCTCGGCGTCTTCTATCACTGTCCCTCGTTCCGCGACTGGCGCCCAAGCTTCGACTTGGGCGCTTTTTTCTTGGACCGGTTCGTGATTAATGGCGGCCATGAGTGAGAGGTATAGTGATTCCCATCTGCGCGAGATCCTGACCCGCACGCGGCGCGTGGCGGTGGTAGGCGTGTCGATGAACCCGGTGCGCCCGTCCTATTATGTGGCGCGCTACCTGAGCCTCAAGAAATTCGAGGTGGTGCCGGTCAATCCGGGCCATGCCGGGCAGATGCTGTTCGGGCAAAAGGTGGTGGCATCGCTGTCCGACATCGACGGCGGGGTCGACATGGTTGACCTGTTCCGCCGCTCGGAACATGTGCCGCCATTGGTCGACGAGGCGCTGGAGGTGTTTCCCGGGTTGCAGACGATCTGGATGCAGATCGGGGTGGAACACCCTGAGTCTGCCGCTCGCGCGCGGGCGCGCGACGTCGATGTCGTGATGAACCGCTGCCCGAAGATCGAGTATCAGCGGCTCTTCGGCGAGTTGCGAATGGGCGGCTTCAATACCGGGGTCATCTCTTCGAAGCTGTAACCGAATTTTTTTGAGTATTTTTGGAACAGTGAAGCAGCGGAACGTGCTGGCCTCGGGCCGGGCCTATGATAGCTAGGAGCCATGACGCTCAATTCCGCCACACCCAATTTCATCGACAGCCTGCGCGCGGGCCTGTCAGATGCGGCCTTTCGCGAGGCCGCGCCGCGATACTTCGAGGAGCCGCGGGGTCGCTGGCAGGGGAAGGGCCAAGTGGTGGCGCCCGACACGGCGGAGGGCGTGGCGCATCTGGTCCGCGCCTGCGGCGCGGCGCATGTGCCGGTGGTGCCCTATGGCGGCGGCACCGGCCTTGTCGGCGGGCAGATCGCCTCCGAGGGCCCGATGCCGGTGATCCTGAGCCTCGAGCGGATGCGCGCGGTGCGCGGGCTCTGGCCGGAAGAGAACGTGATGATCGTCGAGGCGGGTGCGATCCTGCAGGATATTCACGACGCGGCGCAGGCAGCGAACCGGCTCTTTCCGCTGTCGATTGCCGCCAAGGGCTCGGCGCGTTTGGGCGGCCTTCTGGGGACCAATGCGGGCGGGGTCAATGTGCTGCGCTATGGCAATGCGCGGGATCTGTGCCTGGGGCTGGAGGCGGTGCTGCCCGACGGACGGATCTGGCACGGGCTCCGGCGGCTGCGCAAGGACAATACCGGCTACGATCTGCGCAACCTGCTGGTGGGGTCCGAGGGCACGCTGGGGGTGATCACGGCGGCCGCGCTCAAGCTCTATCCGCGCCCGCATGGCGAGGGCACGGCGCTGATGTCTGTCGCGGGGCCGCGCGCGGCGCTCGACCTGCTGGCACTGGCGCGCGATCATCTGGGCGAGGGCGTGAGCGCCTTCGAGATTATGCACCGGCAGGGGCTGGAATTTCTGGCCGAAACGCTGCCAGACATCCGTCAGCCGTTCGACGAGATGCCCGAGTGGTTCGTGCTGATCGATGTGGGTTTGGCGCGGGGGCTTGATCCGGCGGCGGCCCTTGAGGCGCTTTTCTCTGAGGCGTTCAAGGCGGGGCTGGTGAGCGATGGCATGATCGCGCAATCCGAGGCGCAGCGGCATGCGTTCTGGGAGGTGCGCGAGCAGATCCCCGAGGCAAACCGGCGGATCGGGTCGGTCAGTTCGCATGACATATCATTGCCGATGTCGGAGATCCCCGAGTTCATCGCGCGCGGGGCCGGGGTCATCGGCAAGATCGGCGGTTTCAGGATCAACTGTTTCGGACATCTGGGCGACGGCAACCTGCACTACAACGTCTTTCCCGCGCCCGGGCGCACCCGCGCCGATCACATGGCAGAGTGCGACGCGATCAAACGGGCGGTGCACGATCTGGTGCACGAATTGGGCGGGTCGGTCAGTGCCGAACACGGGATCGGGCGGCTCAAGGTCGAGGATCTGGAGCGCTACAGCGATCCGGTAAAGCTGGCGGCGATGCGAGCGATCAAGGCGACGCTCGACCCCAAGGGCATCATGAACCCCGGCGCGGTCCTGCGTGGCTGAGCGCGCGGCGCGTGCCTAGTGCCACTTGGCCAGAGGCGGCAGGCTCATCAGCACTGCGTTGGCGTCATGCCCGGTGGCCAGCCCGAACTTGGTGCCGCGATCATAGACGAGGTTGTATTCCGCATATAGCCCGCGATGCACGAGCTGGGTGTCCTTGTCGGCTTCGGTGAAATACTGAACCCGCCGCCGTTCGGTCAAGGGCACGAACGCAGGAAGGAACGCCCGCCCTATATCCTGCGTCAGCGCGAAATCGGCCTCCCAGTCGCCGGTATTGCGGTCATCCATGAAGATGCCGCCTACACCTCGCGCCCGGTGGCGGTGCGGGATGTAGAAATACTCGTCCGCCCAGTCCTTGAGCCTTGCATAGAGATCTGCGCCATGCGGCGCGAGATGCGCCTTTTGCTGATCGTGGAAATGCGCGGTGTCCTCGGGATATTCGATGCAGGGGTTGAGATCCGATCCACCCCCGAACCACCACGCGCCGGGTGTCCAGAACATCCGGGTGTTCATGTGTACCGCCGGGCAATGCGGGTTCTGCATATGGGCGACAAGGCTGATGCCGGAGGCCCAGAAGCGCGGGTCGTCTTCCATCCCCGGCACGCCGCGCGCGGCCATCGCCCGTTGCGCGGCCTCGCCCAATGTGCCGTAGACCTCGGAGACGTTGACGCCGACCTTCTCGAACACACGTCCCCCGCGCATCACGCTCATCAGCCCCCCGCCCGCGTCCGAGCCGTCGTCGCTTGCGCGGCTGGTCTCGGATACCTCGAACCGGCCCGGTGCGGCCCCCGCGAACGGACCCTTTTCATGGCTGTCTTCCAGCCCCTCAAAGGCGGCTACGATCTGATCGCGCAAATGCCGGAACCACGCCGCGGCGCGGGCTTTCTTCTCGGTGAAATCGTCACTCATCGGGTCATCCTCGGGCTCTTTGCCCCATTAATGCGCCGGGGCGGCGACGGGATCAAGCAGGGTGCGCCCGCCGTCCATGGTCATGATCTGCCCGGTCATGAAGCTGGAGCCGTCGCAAGCAAGGTACTGCACCGCCTCGGCGAGTTCGGTCGCCGAGGCAATCCGTCCAAGCGGGGTGTGACACTCGATATCGTCGCGGTAGTCGCTGTGCTCGCGCAGCGTGTCCTTCAGCGAGGCGCTCATCACAGAGCCGAACGCCACCGCGTTGACGCGGATGCGATACGGCGCGAGCGCCACGGCAAGGCTGCGCGTCATCTGGTCGAGCGCCGCCGAGGAGATCGAATAGGCCATGAGATCGGGATGGGTGCGGCGCGCGGCGATGGAGGAGAGGTTCACAATGGTGCCCGCGACGCCCTCGGTCTGGCCTTCGGCCTGCTTGATCATGCGCTTCGCGACCTGCTGGCTCATCCGCAGCGAGGTCATCAGGTTCTGCTGCAACAGCATCTCGACCGCGTCATCCTCGGGGTTGAGCGCATCCGAGGGCACCACCTGACGGCAGGCATTGACGAGGATGTCTATCTGGTCAAACGCGTCGATGGTGGCCGAGAGCAGATTGGCCTGCGCCAGTTTCTGCCGCAGATCGCCCGCGAAATAGCGCACGTTGTCGGCCTCGGCCGCTTTCCCCAGTTCGTTCTTGAACTGCTCCTCGTCCTTGTCGGCAAACATGACATTGGCGCCCTTGTCCACGAAATGCCGCCCTATGGCGAGGCCTATCCCGTTGGCGCCGCCGGTCACGATGGCGGTCTTGCCCGCGATGGAGAATGACATGAAAGCCCCTTTCGAGCTGAGGTTTGGCGGAGATTAGGCGATTCTACAGCGTCTGACGAGACGGGTGACGCGCCTGAAGGATCTTGAAGCGAGTGTCGCCTGCGATCTCTTCGACATGTTTGAAGCGTTGCGCCAGCGTTGCCTCATAGGGCAGATGCCGATTGGCCACCAGCCAGAGCATGCCAGATGGCTTGAGCGCGCGCGCCGCCGCGGCGATGAACGCGCGGCCCAGATCGGGATCGGCGCTGCGCCCGGTGTGAAAGGGCGGGTTCATGATGACGCTGTCGGCGCGGCTGTCGGGCTGCCAATGGGTGGCGTCGGCCCAATGGAACGCAGCGCGCGGATCGAGCACGTTGCGCTGCGCACACATGAGAGCGGCGTGATCGGCCTCCACCAGATCGAGCCGGGTTATGCTCTCGCGGCCCAGCACCTGCGCCGCCAGATATCCCCAGCCTGCGCCAAGGTCGATCACATGCGCGCCCAGCTTGTCGGGCAGCGCGCGGGCCAGCCAGTCCGAGCCCGGATCGATCCCGTCGGCGGAAAAGACGCCCGGTGCGGTGACATAGCCGCCCGCGATTTCGCTCTCGGTGCCGCGCCAATCGGCAAATTCGGCGTCTGCTGGCAGAGTGAAGATCTTGCCATGCGCCTTGGAGAGCGGCGCGCCGGTCTCAACCCGCCTGCGGCAGTCCTTGAGGATCGATTCGACCCCGTCGGACTTGTCGCCGTCAATGATCACCGGACCGTCGGTCACATCTGCCGCCTGCGCGATCATCGCGCGCGCCAGCGGCTTGGCGCGGGGCAGACAGACGAGCGCCGCCGCGTAGCGCCCCTCGGGGGCCACCGCGCAATCATAGCCGCGCGCCGCATACGCGTCGAAATCGGGTTTCATCGTGGTGATGACCTGCACCCGTTCGGCGGGCAGCGCCGTGATGTCCGCCGCGGCGCGCAGTGCAAACACGGCGATACGACCCGCCTCGGGCAGAATCACGGTGCCAGATTCGATGGCAAGCGACAGGCGTGAGGGCGTGCTCACGCTATTCCTTTTCCATGGTGCATTGCAGCGGATGCTGATGGCGGCGGGCGAAATCCATCACCTGTGCGACCTTGGTCTCGGCAATCTCGTGGCTGAACACGCCGACAACCGCGACGCCCTTTTTATGCACCGTCAGCATGATCTCGAAGGCCTGCGCGTGCGACATGCCGAAGAACCGCTCCAGCACCGCGACGACGAATTCCATCGGGGTGTAATCATCATTCAGCAGCAGCACCTTGTAAAGCGGCGGGCGCTGCGTCTTGGGCCGCGTCTTGATCGCGACGGAGGCGTCATCATCGCCATCCTCGTCCTTGCCCGGACCGGCCATTTGGGGAAACTGCACTGTCATCGCTTTGCTGTCACACCCTTGTTGCGCAAAAGGTCCATCCGTTCGGCCCCTCTATATAACCTATGCCCCTCCCGAGAAAAGGGGCAGACCGGGATTCGGGAGGTCAAATTTTCCGGCATGGGGCTATCCGGCGTGGTCGCGCCCCTGCCCCGCGATCAGATGGGTGATCTGCGCCGCCGCCTGCGCCACGGCGCGGCCGAATTCGGGCAGGCGGGCGTCGGAGAAGCGCGAGGACGGACCCGAGATCGACACGCCTGCACAGGGCTCTCCCCGGTCGTTGAAGATCGCAGCCCCGATACAGGACATTCCCTCGTAACGCTCGTTGCGGTCAAAGGACCAGCCGCGCGTCGCTGTCTGTTCAAGGTCTTCGAAGAGCGCGCGCGGCGTGACATGGGTGTTCTCTGTAAAGCCCTGAAGCCCGGCCCCTTTCAGAAGCGCAAGGCGACGCTCCTCCGACAGCGTCGCGAGTATGGCCTTGCCCGTGCCCGAGGCATGCATCGGCGTGCGCGAGCCGGGCGGAAAGAAGGCCCGTATCGGGTTGCTGGTCTCGACCTGTCCGATGAACACCACCTCGGCCCCGTCCGGCACCGCGAGATTGGCCGTCTCGCCGGTCTGTTCCATCAGGCGGCGCATCACCGGGCGGCCCGCATCCGACAGGTTGGTGCGCTTGAGATAGGCGACGCCCGTGCGATAGGCCTCGATCCCGATGGTCCAGTCCTGCCGCTCCTCGTCGAAACGGACGAAGTCGCGCTTTTGCAGGGTGGTGAGAATGCGGTGCGTGGTGGCCGTGGGAATGCCGAGCGACAACGACAGGTCGCTGAGATTGACCCCCTCCTGCCGTGCCACGGCGGTGAGAACGCCGAGCGCGCGGTCAAGCGATTGCATCGTGCCGGCGCTGCTCTCGGAGAATTGGGATTTCGGGCGGCCCCGGGGGCGTTTGGTCTGGGTCATGTCGCATGAGTCCCTGTTTGCATCACGGTATATAAAGTAAAAATATTTTTCACAAATCCAATATAGACGATTATGAAAAAATGAATAGTAAATATTTTCAGTGAGTTGAGTATTTTGTTTTAATAATGGAAAAATCTTTCAAGAAAATTGCAAAATGGGTCTGTTTGCGCCATAGTCGAGCATCACCCAAGGAGGATGGTGTCATGTCAGATCAAAACCCGGTTTTCATTCCCGGCCCGACCAATATTCCCGACCGGCTGCGCCGCGCGATGCAGGTGCAGACGCAAGACCACCGCTCGCCCGCCTTCGTCAACACGCTGAAACCGGTGCTGGAGGGCTGCAAGACAGTCTTCGGCACAAAGGACGCCAAGATCATCACATTCCCCGCCTCGGGCACCGGCGGCTGGGAAGCGGCGATCAGCAACACACTCAGCCCCGGCGACACCGTTCTGGTCGCGCGCTATGGCATGTTCAGCCATCGCTGGATCGACATGTGCGAGCGGCATGGGCTGAACGTTCACATCATCGAATGCCCCTGGGGCAGCGGCGCGCCCGCCGACAAGTTCGAAGAGACGCTGCGCGCCGATACCGCACATGAGATCAAGGCGGTGCTGGTCACTCATAACGAAACCGCGACCGGCGTGCGCTCCGACATCGGCGCGGTACGCGGGGCGATGGATGCCGCCGCGCATCCTGCGTTGCTGATGGTCGATTGCGTCAGTTCCCTCGCATCGATGCCGTTCGAGATGGACGCCTGGGGTGTCGATATCGCCGTTGCAGGCTCACAAAAGGGCTTCATGCTGAACACCGGCATGGCGATCCTTGCGGTCAGCGGCAAGGCGCTCGCGGCGATGGAGAGCGCAAAACTGCCGCGCACCTTCTTCGATTTTCGTGATATGCTGGGAGCAAATGCCAAGGGCGGTTATCCCTACACCCCGCCGCTGCAGCTGATCTACGGCATGGCCGAGAGCCTGAACATGCTGTTCGAGGAAGGGCTGGAAAATGTCTATGCCCGCCACACGCGCCTTGCCGAAGGCGTACGGCGCGCGGTCAAGGCGTGGGGTCTGAGCCTTGTCGCGCAATCGCCCGCGCTTTACTCGGACACGGTCAGTGCCATATATGTGCCGGAAGGATTCGACAGCAACATCCTGACCGAGCACGCTTTCGCCACCTATGGCATGAGTTTCGGCGTGGGCCTCGGAGAGATGAACGGTCGCGCCTTCCGGATCGGCCATCTGGGCAGCCTGACGGATGCGATGATGCTGTCCGGCTTGGCCACCATCGAAATGGCGATGGCCGATCTGAACTACCCGGTCAAACTGGGCTCTGGCGTGATCGCGGCGCAGGATTACTACCGCAAGACCGCCAAGCCCGTTCTGACCGAACAAGCCGCATGAAAGGAGAGAGCATGCTGGACCAAGGCAACCCGGGCGATCTGACGATTGAAGACGTGCGCACGGCACATGAGCGGATCAAGCCCTATATCCACCGCACGCCCGTACTCACCTCGTCCTTCCTGAACGAGCTGACCGGCGCAGAGCTGTTCTTCAAATGCGAGAATTTCCAGAAGGCGGGTGCGTTCAAGGTGCGCGGCGCGTCGAACGCGGTCTTTGGCCTGACCGATGAGGTGGCACGGCTGGGTGTGGCGACGCACAGCTCGGGCAACCACGCGCTCAGCCTCAGCTATGCAGCCGGACGGCGCGGCATTCCGTGTCACGTGGTCATGCCCCGCACCGCGCCGCAGGCCAAGAAGGACGCGGTGCGCGGCTATGGCGGCATCATCACCGAATGCGAGCCCTCGACCACCAGCCGCGAGGAGGTGTTTGCCAAGGTACAGGCCGAGACCGGCGCGGAATTCGTGCATCCCTACAATGACCTGCGCGTCATCACCGGGCAGGCTACCTGTTCGTTGGAGATGATGGAGCAGACCGAGGGGCTTGACGCCGTGATCGCCCCCATCGGTGGCGGCGGGATGATCTCAGGCACGTGCCTGACGCTCTCGAACATCGCGCCCGATGTGCAGATCTATGCCGCCGAGCCAGAGCAGGCCGACGATGCCTATCGCAGCTTCAAGGCCGGGCATATCATCGCCGATGACGCGCCAGAGACGGTGGCCGACGGGCTCAAGGTGCCGCTCAAGGACAACACCTGGCATTTCGTCAGCCACAACGTGACCGACATCCTGACCGCCAGCGAAGAGGAAATCATCGTCGCGATGAAGCTGACCTGGGCGCGGATGAAGATCGTGATCGAGGCCAGCTGTGCCGTGCCGCTGGCGACGATCCTGAAAAACCGCGAAGTGTTCGCGGGTCGCCGCGTAGGCGTCATCATCACCGGCGGCAATGTCGATCTCGACAAACTGCCCTGGATCAAATGAGAACAGGCCGGGCCACGCCCGGCCAGAGGAAAAACCGGAGGATACCATGAAAGACGTGATCAATCTCGAAGACTACGAAGTGGGCTTTGACATCCCTGCCCTGCCGGGCATGGACGAAGCCGAGATCCAGACGCCCTGCCTCGTGCTCGATCTCGACGCGCTGGAGCGCAACATCAAGAAGATGGGCGATTGGGCCCGCGAGCACGGCATGCGCCACCGGGTGCATGGCAAGATGCACAAGTCGGTGGATGTGGCGAAGCTGCAGGAAAGCCTTGGTGGCGCCTGCGGTGTCTGCTGTCAGAAAGTGAGCGAGGCCGAGGTCTTTGCCCGTGGCGGAATCAAGGACGTGCTGGTGTCCAATCAGGTGCGCGACCCCGCCAAGATCGACCGTCTGGCGCGGATGCCCAAGCTGGGCGCGCGCACGATCTGCTGTGTCGATGATCTGGCCAATGTGGCGGACCTGTCGGCAGCGGCGCAAAAGCATGGCACCCAGATCGAATGTCTGGTCGAGATCGACTGTGGCGCGGGGCGCTGCGGCGTGACGACGACGCCAGAGGTTGTCGAGATCGCCAAGGCGATTGACGGCGCGCCGGGCCTCAAGTTCGCGGGCATTCAGGCCTATCAGGGCGCGATGCAGCACATGGACAAATACGAGGACCGCAAGGCCAAGATCGATCTGGCCGTGGCGCAGGTGCGCGATGCCGTCGAGGGTCTGAAGGCCGAGGGGCTGGAGTGCGACATCGTCGGCGGCGGCGGTACCGGCAGCTATTATTTCGAGGGCAATTCGGGTGTCTATAACGAGCTTCAGTGCGGCTCTTACGCCTTCATGGATGCCGATTACGGTCGCATTCTGGACAAGGACGGCAACCGGATCGATCAGGGCGAGTGGGAAAACGCGCTGTTCATCCTGACCTCTGTCATGAGCCATGCCAAGGCCGACAAGGCCATCGTCGATGCGGGCCTCAAGGCGCAGTCGGTGGATAGTGGCCTGCCCTTCATCTTTGGCCGCAAGGACGTGGAATACGTCAAATGCTCGGACGAGCACGGCGTGGTCGCGGATCCCGATGGCGTGCTCAAGGTGAACGAGAAACTGCGCCTCGTGCCGGGGCATTGCGACCCCACCTGCAACGTGCATGACTGGTATGTCGGTGTCCGCAACGGCAAGGTCGAAACCGTCTGGCCGGTCTCGGCCCGTGGCCGGGCCTATTGAGGGCGGACATGATGGATCAGAAAGTAGAGGCCCAGGGTATCGTCATCGTCGGTGAGGCGATCTGCCAAGAGGTGATCAGCCGCGCCGACGCGTTTTCGGCCGTCGAGGCCGTTTTCGGCGCGATGGCAAAGGGCGATGCCTATAATTTCCCCGTGGTACGCGAGGCCATCGGCCATGCCGATGCGCTCTATGGCTTCAAGGGCGGGTTTGACAAATCCGGCCTGACCCTCGGGCTCAAGGCGGGCGGCTATTGGCCGGGCAACATGGACAAGGGGCTGACCAATCACCAATCCACGGTTTGCCTGTTCGATCCCGATACCGGGCAGTTGTCGGCGCTGGTGGGGGGCAATTACCTCACCGCGCTGCGCACGGCGGCCTCGTCCTCTGTCTCGATCGCGCATCTGGCGCGCAAGGATGCCAAGGTGCTGGGCATGGTCGGTGCGGGCCATCAATCCGCCTTCCAACTGCGCGCCGCCGCCGAGCAGCGCGATTTCGAGAAGGTCGTGGCCTGGAACCCGCATCCCGACATGCTGCCGCGTCTGCAAGCGGTGGCCGAGGAGTTGGGGCTGGAGTTCGAAGGCGTGAGCCAGGAGGAATTGGGCGCGCAGGCGGATGTGATCATCACGATCACCTCGGCCTTCGAGCCGTTGCTGATGGCCGATTGGATCAAGCCCGGCACGCATATCGCCTGCATGGGCACCGACACCAAGGGCAAGCAGGAGGTCGATCCAGCACTGTTCCAGCGGGCCACCGTCTTTGCCGATGAGATCGCGCAGTCGATCAGCATCGGCGAGGCGCAGCATGCGGTCGCGCAGGGACTGATCGCCGAGGGCGACATCACCCCCGTCGGCGCGGTGATCAACGGCACCCATGCCGGGCGCAGCAGCGCCGAAGAGATCACGCTTTTCGATGGCACCGGCGTGGGTTTGCAGGATCTCGCCGTCGCTTCGGTCGCGGCAAGGATCGCGCGGGAACGGGGGCTGGTGAGACCTGTCAGCCTCTGAGCCGGGGCCGTGTGAAACTTCGATGATTTTTTGGGCAGGCAGCCGCGCATGTGGTTGCCTGTTCTCGTTTTCCGTGTAGCCTGTCGTGGTCTGCCGTCGCCCTGGGATGGGCGATGTGTCATTACTTCAGGGAGAGATCACCATGCGCAGCCTTGCACTTGGCGCGACACTCGTCGCCACCACGACGCTCACACCGCTGGCCGCACTGGCCGAAACCGAAATCCAGTTCTGGCACGCCTTTACCGGGCGCTTGGGCGAATTGGTGGCCGAGCAGGTCGAAACGTTCAACGAAAGCCAGTCCGACTATACCGTTACTGCCACCCACAAGGGCAATTATTCCGAGACGCTCAATGCCGGGATTGCCGCGTTTCGCGCGGGCGAGCAGCCGCATATCCTGATGGTGTTCGAAGTGGGCACCGCGACCATGATGGGTGCCAAGGGCGCGTTCAGGCCGGTCCACGAGGTGATGGCAGGGGACGAGTTCGATCCCGACGCCTATATCGGCGCGGTGAAGGGGTATTACACCACCACCGACGGACAGATGCTGTCGCTGCCGTTCAACTCCTCCACCCCGGTGCTGTGGGTCAACCGCGACGCGCTGGAAGGTGCGGGCATCGACCCCGATACCGATCTGAGCACCTGGCAGAATGTCGATGCGGTTCTGGATCAACTGGCCGAGGCAGGCCACGACTGCCCGCTCACGACCGCCTGGCAAAGCTGGATTCACCTCGAGAACCTCTCGGCCTATCACGACGTACCATTTGCCACGAAAGACAACGGCTTTGCCGGGCTCGATACCGAACTGGCCTTCAACGGGCCAGTGCAGGTGAAGCATATCGCGCAGATGGGCGAATGGGCCGATGAGGGCAAGTTCATCTATGCCGGGCGCCGCAACGAGGGCGGGGCCAATTTCCGCGCCGGGGAATGCGCGCTCTTCACCGAAAGCTCGGCCGGTTACGCGGGCATCAAGGCCGAGGCGCAGTTCGATTTCGACGTGCGCCCGCTGCCCTATTGGGATGGCGTCGAGGGTGCGCCGCAGAACACCATCATCGGCGGCGCGTCGCTCTGGGTGATGGAGGGGCATGAGCCTGCCGAATACGAGGCGGCTGGAGCTTTCCTCAATTTCCTGTCGTCGCCCGAGATTCAGGCCAAATGGCATCAGGAAACCGGCTATCTGCCGATCACCAAAGCGGCCGGCGAATTGACCCGTGAGCAGGGCTTCTATGAGGAGAACCCCGGGACCGAGGTGGCTGTAGAACAGATGACCGCCAACGCGCCCACTGCCAATTCCAAGGGCCTTCGGCTCGGCTCTTTCGACCAGATCCGCAGCATCATCGACGAAGAGCTTGAGGCGGTCTGGTCCGGGGACAAGGACGCGCAGGCGGCGCTCGACTCGGCGGTAGAGCGCGGCAATCAACTGCTGCGCCGCTTCGAGCGTGCCAGCAATTAAAGGCAGAAAAGGGGGCGGGTGACCGCTCCCTCAGCCCGCATGGAAAAGCGCGTTACCTTCAAGGGCTGGCTTCTGCCGCTCTGCCTGATCGCGCCGCAGGTGTTCATCTCTGCGGTGTTCTTCTTCTATCCCGCCGGTCAGGCGGTGTGGCAGTCGCTGTTCATCCCCGACCCGTTCGGCCTGTCGTCGCAATTCGTCGGGCTGGAAAATTTCGAATATCTGCTGAGCGATCCCTATTACCGCTCCTCTTTCATCACCACCGCGATCTTTTCCACGCTCGTCACGCTCGCCGCGATGATCCCGGCGCTGTTTCTCGCGGTGATGGCCGACCGGCTGGTGAAATCGGCGGGCGTCTACCGGACGCTGCTCATTTGGCCCTATGCGGTGGCCCCGGCGGTGGCAGGTGTGCTGTGGCTCTTCATGTTCAACACGCGGGTGGGCGTGGTGGCGTGGTATCTGGGGCAGTTGGGCTATGACTGGAACCATGTCCTCAATGAGGGAGAGGCGATGGGATTGGTCGTCGTCGCCTCCGCCTGGGGGCGGATCAGCTACAACTTCCTGTTTTTCTTCGCGGCATTGCAGGCCGTCCCCCGCTCGATCATCGAGGCCGCCGCCATCGACGGTGCGCGGTTCTGGCGGCGCTTCTTTACCATCGTGCTTCCCCTCCTGTCGCCCACCACCTTCTTCCTGCTGGTCGTGAACATCGTCTATGCCTTCTTCGAGACCTTCGGCGTCATCCACACCATCACCTCCGGCGGGCCGCAACAGGCCACGACGATCCTTGTCTACAAGGTGTTCTCCGACGGGTTCGTGGGGCAGGATCTGGGATCATCAGCGGCGCAATCGGTGATCCTGCTGATCGTCGTGGGACTGCTGACGGTGCTGCAATTCAAGTATATCGAAAAGCGGGTGCATTACTGATGGCAACCGAGATCACAGGCATGGTCGAAAAGCGCGGGTTCGGCCTGTGGCTAACCCATCTGGCGATGATCGCAGGCGTTCTGGTGATCTTCTTCCCGATCTGGCTGGCCTTCGTCGCCTCGACCGTTTCACAGCCCGAAATCGTGCAGCCGCCGATGCCGGTCTGGCCCGGCGACAGGTTCATCGAGAACTACACCGCCGCCCTCGTCTCGGGCGTCAACGTGCCGGTGGCGGTGATGCTGGGGAACTCATTGATCATGGCGGTGGGGATCGCGGTGGGCAAGATCATCATCTCGCTCCTGTCGGCCTTTGCCATCGTCTATTTCCGCTTTCCGGCGCGCAACATCTTCTTCTGGCTGATCTTTCTGACGTTGATGCTGCCCGTGGAGGTGCGGATCGTGCCCACCTATGAGGTGATCGCGGGGTTTGGCATGCTCAACAGCTATTCGGGGCTGATCTTTCCGCTGATCGCCTCGGCCACCGCGACCTTCCTTTTCCGGCAATTCTTTCTCACCGTGCCGGACGAATTGGCCGAGGCGGCTCGGGTGGACGGCGCGCGCCCGATGCGTTTTTTCTGGGATATCCTCCTGCCGATGAGCCGCACCAATATTGCGGCGCTCTTCGTGATCCTGTTCATCTATGGCTGGAATCAATACCTCTGGCCGCTGCTGATCACCACGGACCCCTCGATGAACACCATCGTGATGGGCATCAAGCAGATGTTCCCGTCGGGCGATGACGTGGCGGACTGGCCAGTGATCATGGCCACCTCGATCCTTGCGATGATCCCGCCGGTGGTGGTGGTCATCTCGATGCAGAAACTCTTTATCCGCGGCCTCGTGGACAGCGAGAAATAGGCGACATGGCAACCGTAGAACTGGACGATATCAAGAAGCGCTTTGGCCCCACCGAGGTGATCAAGGGCGTGAGCGTCGATGTGGCGGATGGCGAATTCATCGTCATCGTCGGCCCCTCGGGCTGTGGCAAGTCCACGCTCCTGCGCATGGTCGCAGGGCTGGAGACGATCACCGAGGGCGAATTGCGCATCGGCGGCACCCGCGCCAATGACCTTGAGCCTATGGACCGCGACATTGCCATGGTGTTCCAGAACTACGCGCTCTACCCGCATATGAGCGTGGCGCAGAATATGGGCTATGGCCTGCGGATCGCGGGGCTGCCCAAGGCGGAGATCGCCGCCAAGGTGCAGGGCGCGGCAGAGTTGTTGCAACTGACCGAGTTGCTGGATCGCAAGCCCCGGCAGCTCTCGGGCGGCCAGCGGCAGCGCGTCGCCATGGGCCGCGCCATCGTGCGCGCGCCGAAGGTGTTTCTTTTCGACGAGCCGCTGTCCAATCTCGACGCCAAGCTGCGGGTGCAGATGCGGCTGGAAATCCGCGAGTTGCAGGCCAAGCTGGGGATCACCGCGCTCTACGTGACGCACGATCAGGTCGAGGCGATGACCATGGCCGACCGGATGATCGTGATGAACGAAGGCCGCGCCGAGCAGATCGGCACGCCGCTCGATGTCTATGAACGGCCCGCGAGCCTATTCGCCGCGCAGTTCATCGGCAGCCCGTCGATGAACGTGGTCGAGGCCGAGGGCCGCGACGACGCGTTGCATGTCGGTGACTTGCGTTTGCCCAATCCGACTGCCGCACAGGGCCCCGTCATGCTCGGGCTGCGCCCCGAGCATCTGGTGCCCGATCCTGAGGGCCCGATCACCATGCAGGTGCAACTGGCCGAGCCCTTGGGCGCCAACACGCTCTTGCATGGCAAACTGCCGGACGGGTCGGCGTTCACCGCCAGCCTCTCGGGAGTGCACAGCGTGGGCCATGGCGGCGAGGCGCTGCGCCTGTCGGTGACGCCCGCGCATATGCATTTCTTTGATAGGGCCACGGGCCAGCGATTGAGCTGAGACGCGCCCTATCCCCAGGTGGGGTGAAACCGGCCCGCAGGCGACAGCGTGAAAATCTCCGCCCCGTCTGCCGTCACCCCGACCGAATGCTCGAACTGCGCCGAGAGCGACTTGTCTCGGGTGACGGCGGTCCAGTCATCGGCTAGCACCTTAGTCTCGGCACGCCCGAGGTTGACCATCGGCTCGATGGTGAAGAACATGCCCTCCTCCAGCAGCGCGCCCGCACCCGCGCGCCCGTAATGCAGCACGTTGGGCGGCGCATGGAACACCCGGCCCAGCCCGTGGCCGCAGAAATCGCGCACCACCGACATGCGCCGCGCCTCGACATAGGCCTGAATCGCATGGCCGATATCGCCGAAGGTATTGCCCGGGCGCACCGCCTCGATCCCTTTCATCAGCGCGTCATGCGTCACCTGAATCAGCCGCTCGGCCTTGCGCCCCAGCTTGCCCGCCACATACATCCGGCTGGTATCGCCGAACCAGCCATCGACGATCACGGTCACGTCCACATTCAGGATATCGCCATCCTTGAGCACCTTGTCACCGGGAATGCCGTGGCAGACCACGTGATTGACGCTGATGCAACTGGCATGCTGATAGCCCTTGTAACCGATGGTGGCCGATTTGGCCCCGGCGGCGTTCACCTTCTCCTCGATCAGCGCATCAATCGCCCCGGTGGTCTGGCCCACGAACACATGGTCGGCGATCTCGTCAAGGATCATCGCCGCCAGCCGCCCTGCTTCATGCATGCCCGCGAAATCCGCCGCCTCGTGGATGCGGATGCCATCGCGTGTGGTGCGTCCCCGGTGTTTGTTCACATCTGGCCTCATGGTGTGGTCCGTTTCGTCTTTAATTAGGCCCATTTGCCCCAAAGGACCAGAGGCGCGTGCCTAGTCGTGATGCAAGCTGTGACCGAGCGTGATCTCAGCGGGGCTGATATCGGCGCGGTATGACAGCACCGTGACCCCCGCCGCGCGCGCCGCCTCCAGCGCGCGTGCATAGCCGGGGTCGATATCGCCCGCGACCCGCACCGTTTGCGCATCGGTGCGCTGCACAAGGTAGAACAGCACCGCCCGGTGCCCCGCCTGCGCGACCCTCGCCAATTCGCCCAGATGCTTTGCGCCACGCACGGTGACGCTGTCGGGAAACTCGGCCACGCCCGGCGCGCGCGAGAGGGTCACCGATTTCACCTCGACATAGGCGTCGGGCAGGCCCGCGCCCGACAGCATAAAGTCGATCCGGCTGTTTTCGCCGTATTTCTGTTCCGGGCGCACGGTCGCATAGCCCGCCAGTTCCGCGACCTCGCCCGCCTCCAATGCGGCTCGCAGCGCACGGTTGGGCAGGCCGGTATCGACGCCGGTGAAATGCCCGTTCTCGTGATCGACCAGCCGCCAGCCGTATTTCAACTTCTTCTTGGGGTCGTCATTCGGCTCCACCCAGATCCGCATGCCCGGCTCCGCCAGGCCCATCATCGAGCCGGGATTGGCGCAATGCGCAACCGCCTCATGGCCATCCTCCAGCCGGATATCGGCCAGGAACCGCTTGTAGCGGCGGATCAGCCGCGCGGGCACGAGAGGGGTTTGAAAGCGCATGCGCTGCGCCTATACCGAAGGCATCCGCAGATCAAGGAGGCCCCCATGCCCAACCCGAGTGCCGCCATGCTTGTCATCGGGGATGAAATCCTCTCCGGCCGGACGCGCGATGCCAACATGCATTACCTCGCCGGTGAACTGACCCGCGCAGGCATCGACCTGCGCGAGGTGCGGGTGGTCAGCGACGACCCCGACGCCATCGTTGCCGGCGTTCGGGCGCTGAGTGCGGCGTATGACGTGGTCTTCACCTCGGGCGGCATCGGCCCCACCCATGACGACATCACCGCCGAGAACGTCGCCCGCGCCTTTGATCGCCCCATTTCCGTGCGCGACGATGCCCGCGCCATTCTAAGCGCACATTACGCCGCCCGCGAGCAGAAGTTGAACGAGGCCCGACTGCGCATGGCCCGCATTCCCGACGGGGCCACCCTGATCGACAATCCGATCAGCGCCGCCCCCGGCTTCACCATCGAGAACGTGCATGTCATGGCCGGCGTGCCCTCGATCTTTCAGGCGATGCTGGCCTCGGTCCTGCCGACGATCACCGGCGGCGCGCCGCTTCTGTCGCAGACGCTCGAGGTGCGGCGCGGCGAGGGCGATATCGCCGGGCCGCTCACCGATCTGGCGGCGCGCTATCCGGACCTTTCCTTCGGCTCCTACCCGTTCATGCGCGACGGCTGTCACGGGGCCAATGTCGTGGTGCGCGGGCAGGATGGCGCACAGGTCGATGCGGCCATGGCCGAACTGTCAGGGATGTTCGCCGGATGACGCCCGACGCGCAGACGCTCTATGCCGTAACCGAGGCGACATGGCCCCCGGCGCGGATTGAGACGCACGGCCCGGTCACCATCCGCGACGGCGCGGGCGGCGGCAAGCGGGTCTCGGCGGCGACGGCGACGCGGGAGCTGACGGCTGAGGAACTGACTGACGCCGAGGCCGCGATGCGTGGGCTGGGGCAGGACGCATTGTTCCAGATCCGCGCAGGCGACGACGCACTCGACGCCATGCTGGCCGATCAGGGCTACCGCGTGGTCGATCCGGTCAACCTCTACGTCGCCCCGGTCGCCGCGCTGACCGGCACGCGCGCACCCCGCGTCACCACTTTCTCGGTCTGGGAGCCGCTCGAGATCATGCGCGAGATCTGGGCCGAGGGCGGCATCGGACCTGCCCGCATCGCGGTGATGGAACGCGCGACCTGCCCTAAAACCGGCCTGTTCGGGCGGCATGACAACCGCCCTGCCGCCGTGGGCTATGCCGGTCTGCATCAGGGCATCGCCATGGTCCACGCGCTCGAGGTGCGCGCAGCGCACCGGCGGGCCGGCATGGGCCGCTGGATGATGATCGAGGCCGCGCATTGGGCGGCACGCAACGGGGCCGCGCATATCGCCGTGCTCTGCACCCGGGCCAATACGGGGGCCAACGGCCTCTACGCTTCCATGGGCTTTGCCCCTGTGGGAGAGTATCACTACCGCCAGAAGGACTGAGCCATGACCAAGACCGATATGACCACAGCCCTCGACCTGCCGATGGTCGACCCGCTGCCCGACGAGACCCGCAAATATTTCGACATCTGCGAGGACAAGCTCGGGATGATCCCCAATGTGCTCAAGGCCTACGCCTTTGATATCGACAAGCTCAATGCCTTCACCGCGCTTTACAATGACCTGATGCTCGCCCCCTCGGGCCTGAGCAAGCTGGAGCGCGAGATGATCGCGGTGGTGGTCAGTTCGATTAACCGCTGCTGGTATTGCCAGGTCGCCCATGGCGCGGCGGTGCGGCAATTGTCCGGCGATCCGGCCTTGGGCGAGGCGATGGTGATGAACTGGCGCGCGGCCACGCTCGATGCCCGCCAGACCGCGATGCTGGGCTTTGCGGAAAAGATCACCAAGGCGTCCTCCGAGATCACCGAGGCGGATCGTGCCGCCCTGCGCGAGGCGGGCTTTGCCGATCGCGATATCTGGGACATCGCCAATGTCGCTGGGTTCTTCAACATGACCAACCGCGTCGCCTCGGCCACCGCCATGCAGCCCAATCCCGACTACCACGCACAGGCCCGGTGAGCGGGTTGCGCGCCGTACTCGCCTCTCTTCTGATCGGGCTTGGCCTGCCTGCCCAAGCGCTCGACCTGCCCCTGCCCGACGCCGCCGAGCAGACCGCCGACATCCTGCGCGAGGCCGATACGATCCGTCTCCCCTCGGGCCCCTATGAGGATGGTGCCCTGCCCCGGCTGCGGCTGGAGGGCGATATCCAAAGCCGCGCCTGGCGGCTGCCCAACCGCGGCCTTAACACCTTGCAGATGCTCAGCCCCTTACGCGACGCACTGGAAAAGGCCGGGTGGGAAGTGGTGTTCGACTGCGCCGCCGAGGAATGCGGCGGGTTCGACTTCCGTTTCAACACACCGGTGCTGCCCGCGCCCGCGATGTTCGTGGACCTGTTTGATTACCGCTACCTGCTGGCCGAGCGCGGCATTGGGGCCGCGGCCGAACACGCCATGCTGATGGTCAGTGCGGCAGGCGGGCGCGGCTATGTGCAGGCGACCCATGTGCGCCCCGCAGACCTTGCCACGGCCCCGCCAAATGAGCCGTCCGACACCGGGGCGGCATCCCCGACGCCTTTGGCCGACACCCTGCGCGCGCAGGGCCATGCAGTCCTCTCGGGGCTGGATTTCGGATCGGGCGCAGCCACGCTCGGACCCGGACCGCATGACAGCCTCGACGCCCTGGCCGAGGTACTGCTCGCAGCCCCCGAAATGCGGATCGCGCTGGTCGGACATACCGATGCGGTGGGCACGCTCGACAGCAATATTGCGCTCTCGCAGGCCCGCTCCGAGGCAGTGCGCGCGCGGCTGATCGAGGATCACGGCGTTGCCCCCGAGCGTATCGAGGCGCATGGCATCGGCTTTCTCTCGCCGCTTGCCACCAACCGGAGCGAGGCCGGCCGTGACAGAAACCGCCGGGTCGAGGCGGTGGTGATCGCGGGTTTCTAGCCCGCCATCGGGCGCGTTTCCAAGAGGGCGCGCGCATCAGCCGGACCGGTCCACATTCTCCGCCTCCCTCGCAAAACCGCCTTTCCGGCGCGCGCCAACCGCGCTAGCTTGCCGCCCATGTTCCCGATCCGCGATCATAACCCCTCTGGCCGGACGCCCTATGTCACCTATGCGCTCATCGCGTTCAATATCCTGATTTTCTTCAGCTATTGGTCGCTTTTCTCGGATGAGCGCGCCTTGACGCTGTTCTTCTACGACTGGGCCATGATCCCGGCCAAGGTCACGCAGGCAGGCGATTACACGGGGCTCTTCACCTCGATGTTCCTGCATGGCGGGCTGATGCATCTTGCGGGCAACATGCTGTTTTTGTGGATCTTCGGCGACAATATGGAGGACCGGATGGGCCACCTGCCCTATCTCGGATTCTATCTCGCCTCGGGCGTCATCGCGAGTCTCGCGCATATTCTGGGCGGCCCCGGTTCGATGGTGCCGACGGTCGGCGCGTCGGGGGCAATCGCCGGGGTGATGGGCGGATACCTTCTGCTCTTTCCCCGCGCGCGGGTCGATATCCTGTTGATCTTCATCATCTTCTTCCGGGTGATCACGATTCCGGCGGCGCTGATGCTGGCGCTCTGGTTCGCCTTTCAGGTTCTGGCCGGGCTTGGCAGCAGCGCACAGACCGGCGGTGTCGCCTATTGGGCGCATGCCGGTGGCTTCGTTGCGGGCGTGGTGCTGACGCTGCCGGTGTTCTGGCGGCTCGGCGGGCGGAGGTTCTGGGCCAGCCATAACGGCAAACCGCCCTATCCCGAAACCAGCTACCGCTTTCGCCGCACCCCCATCCCCCGTGTCCGGAGACGCCGATGAGCCAGCCCCTGACAGCCACCTGCCATTGCGGCACGGTCAAATTGCGGCTGCGCCCGCGCGACCCCGCGCTCGGCGATGTGCATCGCTGCGACTGCTCGTTCTGCCGCAGGCGCGGCCCCGCCACGGTCAGCGTCGCGCTCGCGGATCTGGAGGTCGTGCAGGGGGCCGAGGCGCTGACGCTCTACCAATGGGGCACCGGCACGGCGAAGCATTATTTCTGCCGGATTTGCGGGATTTACACCCATCATCAGCGCCGCTCCAATCCCGGCGAATACGGCGTCAATCTGGGGGCTATCGAGGGCGTGAACCCGCGCGATTTCGACCCGATCCCATGGGAGGATGGCGTCAATCATCCCTCGGATGCGTGACGCCACGCCTCACTCCGGGTCGCGGCTGCGCCCGGTCAGTCGACCGATCAGGAAGGACGTGCGCGGCGACCAGATATAGGCGGTGCGGGTCTCGGCGCCGGGGCGCATGCGCATGCGGACAAGGCCGAAAATAACCAATACAGCATGGCCCGCGGCGATCATCACGAACATCGCGGCAGGGCCGTAGACCTCGATCAGGGTGGAGGCCAAGAGGGGGGCGGCGATGGCGCCGACGGCGAAGAAGAACATCAGCGCCGCCGACAGTTCCACCCGCTCTGACGCATCGGCGAAATCATGGGCGTGGGCGGCGCAGACCGAGTAGATCGGAAAGGTGGTCATGCCGAAGAAGAACGCCGTCATCAGGATACCGAAGGTTTCGAGGTTGTGGGTCATCGCGGTGGTCAGGCTCGACAGGATCGCGGCGAGCGACAGGCCGATCAGAACCCACCGGCGATCATAGCGGTCGGCGAGCCAGCCGACGGGGTATTGCGCGACCGCCCCGCCCAGCACGAAGACCGCCAGAAACCCCGCGATCTGGTCGACAGCGAGGCCGACCTGACCGCCGTAGAGCGGCCCCACCATGCGGAACGAGGCCGAGGAGAGGGCGGCCACCAGAACGCCCGCTGCGGCGAGGGGCGAGCAGGCGATCAGGAGCATCGGGCGCAGGCGCGGGGCGGCGGGGGTTTCGGGCTCTCTGAGCCGTGACAGGGTGAGCGGCAGAAGCGCCGCGCAGCACAGCAGGGCCAGCAGGTTGTAGGAGACGTAAGAGGCTGGTGCCAATACGGAAATCAGCATTTGCGCGGCCAGGGATGCGCCCATGTCCACCACCCGGTAGACCCCCATGGTACGGCCCCGGGTTTCATTGGTGACCTTGGCCTGCAACCACGCCTCGATCACCGTGTAACAGCCCGCGACGCAGAGGCCCGAGGCGACCCGCATCAGCGACCAGGCATAGGGGTCGATCACCAGCATATGGGCCAGAAGACCGATCGCGCCCATGGCGGTGAAGGCGGCAAATGCGCGGCTGTGACCGATGGTGCCCATGAGGCGCGGGGCGACCCAGCAGCCGATGAAAAACCCCACGAAATGGGCCGATCCGAGCAGGCCGATCTGGGCTGTGGAGAAGTCGAGGGCAAGGCCCGAGAGGGCATCGAGCGGGCCCACCCCGCCGGTGGAAAGCTGGAGCAGAATGACCGACAGGAAGAGGGCCGCGAAGGAAATCATCAGGCGCATGGTGGGGCCAGAATGGCAGGATGCGGGGGGCGGGACCACATGTTTTCGACATGGCGGTGTCGGTTTCGGTCCAGAGGCCGCGAATCACGGTTAACGCCCGGAAATCACGGGGTTTTGCCGGGCTGTATCGCGTCGGTATCGCGTCGGTATTCCGTCGGTGCGGATTTCGGGGTGTGGTGGGGTTAATGGGGGGTGCGGTGGGGGAGTGGATATGGGCGCCTCGGAAGGCCGGGTGGCTGGTCTTTTGTTGAGGTCTATGCGAATGACCACAAGGCGCAGTAATTCGACTTTGCAAAATTTGGGCAGTTTCCCGACAGCGACCATTCGTGCTGTGTCCGGCGGAACCAAGTCCGAAGGAGAGAACGCTTGCCAATACAAGAACTCTAGAACGCCCAAATTACGCCAAACTCGTCACCTAATTTCCTCGAGTAGTTCGTTCAGTATTATTCATATCAATAGAAAGTCGAGGGACGGGGCAAAAATGACGGCGCATGCACAAGACATTGGCTTGATCGGCAGCAAGCAGCAGATTGAGGTCGCCCCAGCTCTCGTTCGAGCAGCCCGAAGCAGTGGCAAAAATCCTCTATCTATCTGGCTTGACTACAGGAAACTGAAGCGCGGGCGAGGCAAGATTCGGTTCTACGAATACATGCTCTATGAACTCTACGACAAAAAACGCTGGAGCGATGAGGATCGCTCTCGGTTTGTTTCAGCCCACATCCATTGGCCTATCTCCAACGCATGCAATGACACAAGTTGGTGGGCAGTTACTGAAGACAAATGGTTGTCCTCAAGCTTTTTGAGCCGGCACGGTCTGCCCGTTCCTGTAATCGCCGCTGTTTTCGACCAAGGGCCGCGAAGCTTTCCCGATGTTCCGAAGTTGGGAACGGCGGAAGACCTCAGGTCATTCTTTGCCGCAGGACCGGCTTTTCCTCTTTTCGCCAAGCCGGTGAGGGGCATGTGGAGCGCAGGCGCATTCCGCATCAACGGCTGTACCGATTCTCATATTCTGATCGAAGGTCAGGACCCGGTCACATTTGAGGAGTTGGCGGAAAAGATCTTTGGAGACCAGAGCTACCTGATCCAAGAATGCCTAACCCCGCACAGTTTTTTTGATGGCCTCACAGGTGCGATAGGGACTGTGCGATCGCTAAACCTGATCGGTAAGAACGGACTGAACGTTCCCTTCACGGCGCTGAAGCTTCCAATGCAGAGTAACGTGGCCGATAACTTTTGGCGGCCAGGCAATCTGCTGAGTCAGCTGGACCCTGAGACCGGAACGGTCTTGACGATTGTAGACGCACAGGACGGGACCCGTGTTGCATACGACAGCCTGCCAGGTTCTGCGCGCAAGCTAATTGGTGAGCAACTGCCCATGTGGTCGGAATTGAGGGCGATGAACGAAAAAGTTGCGCTTCTGCATGGGGCGAACAGGTATGGCTCAACCGATATTGCGTTGACCGAGGATGGACCAGTCGTCGTTGAGGTAAACTCGGGTTGTGCCTTTGAATTAATGCAGATGGCCACAGGGAAAGGACTGTTGAGCGACGAGATGCTTGCCTTCTTCCGAGAGTCCGGCGCAAAAATATAGAACGAGTGCCCCCTGACGAAAAACCATGCCGGTTCAGAGAAGTGCTTCTGCGTCAAATCACGCAGACAATCTTCTCGGGAGAGCTTTGACGTCTGAGGCGTTTCCATTTCGTAAGCGACTCGATTGGAAACAGACCAAATTCACCGTTGACAGAGTATGAAAGGGTTGCAGTTTCACCAGTTCGCAACCGGCGAGGTGAAGGTCAGCGAAAGCAGACCCTAAGCAATACCAGTGGCTACCCTTCGGATTGAGACGGGTCTTTGAAGGCAAATCTATTGAGGATAACTTTTCCGCATCTCGACCTTTCCATCAGCGTGGCGCTGGCGTCCGCTTTTGCTACCTCGTGCGTCCCGCACCATGCCCGCTTCGGGGCTGAGAGCGGTCACTCTTCGAAAAGAACGTATGCTCTTGTCCTCCCCTACCTCTCAATCCGCGCCACAATCCTCAGGTCGATCAGCGGCCCGACGAGATCCGCGAAGCCAGTGGCACCGAAATCGTGCCGGTCGATCTGGCCTGTCAGCAGCACGGTGAGGTGGTCGAGGTCGCGGGCCTCGGTGCCGCGCTGGCGGTAGAGGCCTGCGGTCAGCGTCACCGGGCGGGTCACGCCGCGCAGGGTGAGGTGGCCCTCGACCGTCGCGGCCTGCAGGGTGCCGGTGATGCGGGTGGAGCGGAAGGTGATCACAGGGTGGCGCGCGGTGTCGAGCACCTGGGGCCCGCGCATCGCCTCGGTGGCGAAGAACACGCCCGCGCGGGCCGCGCGCGCGTCGAGCGTGACGGTGACGCGGCTGGTGGTGAGGTTGGCGAGGTCGACCGATATCTCGGCCGCGCGCACCGGCATGGTGCCCGCCGTCTCGGCCTGCCCGAGCCGGTAGGTGAAGCCCACCGAGGAGCGGGTGGTGTCGAGCCGGTAGGCCTCGGGCGCGGCGGTGGTCTGCGTGGCACTGAGGCAGAGGGCGAGGGCGAGCGTTCGGATCATGCCCTTGGGTATACGCGCGGGGGCGGGGGGCGGATGTCACGTTTGCTTGAGCGCCCATGCGCCGGGCTGTCCGCTCAGGTGCCATGCGGCGGGCGCGGCGTCGCGGGCGCGGCGGCGCTCAAGCTGCCAGCGGTCGGTGTCGAGGTCATGCGCGGGGGCCATGTGCCAGCGGCTCTCGACCCCCGGCGCGCCGCCCTCGCCCGGTGTCAGGATCAGGCCGAGGGGGCGGTGGTGGCCGCGCGTGGCACCTTCCTCGGCGGCGAGATGCAGGCGGCGCACGGGGGTGAGGCCCGGCGGGCCGGGCAGGTCGGCGATGACAAGCGGCGTGGCGCCGCTGCGCAGCGCCTCTTCCATGCACCAGAGCAGCTCCTCGCGCCGCTGGGGCGTGACGAAGAGCAGGCGCTCAGGGCCGTTGTCGGGGCCGGTGAGGGGGCAGGCGCCTTCGGGGTTGAGGCGGTCGGTGGCCCATGCGGGCGCGATCCAGAGCACCGGGCCGCGCGTGGCCCCGATGAGCAGGGCGGCGAGGCTGTGGCGGGCGGGGCCGCAGCCCTCATGCAGGCGGGCCTGGGTGAAGGGCAGCGCGCCCAGCAGGCGCAGGGCCGGGCGCGGGCGGTGGTTCTGGCGGGTGAGGAGCGCGGTATCCATGGGGGCGAGCATAGTATGTTCGCGTATTGTTCTCAAGTGGGCTGGCGCGCGAGGATGTCGCGCTAGTCCTTCAGCAACCGGTCGGCCTTTTTGCGCACCAGCACCGTGCGCAGATCATGCATCGCCAGCAGGAGCGCATCCGTCACCTGCTCCAGCTGCGCATCGGTGGCGCGCGACTGCGCCCAATGGGTGGTGGTGTTGAGGTAATCCACGGCCCGCAGGATATCGTCGATATCGCGGTGCTCGAGGAGCGCCTGCCGCTCGGTCATCCACTCGGTGATCGCGGCGATATCGGCCTCGCTCAGCTCGCGGTCGCCATGCGGCTTGATCTCGGACTTGCGGATATTGACGACGGCGATCTGGTCCATGTCGATCCGGCGCTGCCGGTTCTCGGTATCGACGCGGAACACGAAGGCCCCGTTCTCGCGGACCCGGAAGTAGTAATCGGGGAGATCGCCCGCCATGCCCGTCCCTATCTCAGCCCTTCGCAGAACGCCTGTATCCGCCCGCAGGCCTCTTTCAGCGCGTCGTCCGACGTAGCGTAGCTGACCCGGAAGTTCGGCGAAAGTCCGAAGGCCGCGCCGAAGACCACGGCGACGCCGGTCTCTTCCAGAAGGGCGGTGGCGAAGGCCTCGTCATCCTCGATCAGCGCGCCGCCGGCGCTGGTCTTACCGATCAGCCCGGCAATCGACGGGTAGACGTAGAAGGCCCCGTTGGGCACCGGGCATTCGATCCCGTCGATCTCGTTCAGCATCGACACCACCAGATCGCGGCGGCGCGTGAAAACGGCGTTGTTCTCAGCGATGAAATCATGGCTGCCATTCAGCGCCTCGACCGCCGCCCATTGGCTGATCGTGCAGGGGTTGGAGGTGCTCTGCGACTGGATCTTGCGCATCGCCGCGATCAGCCGTTCCGGCCCCGCCGCATAGCCGATCCGCCAGCCAGTCATGCAATAGGCCTTGGAGACGCCGTTGCAGGTCAGCGTGCGGTCATAAAGGCCGGGCTCCACCTGGACGGGGGTGCAGAACTGAAAATCGTCATAGGCGAGGTGTTCATACATGTCGTCGGTCATCACCCAGACATGGGGGTGCCGCAAGAGCACGTCGGTCAGGCCCTTCAACTCGTCCCATGTATAGCCCGCCCCGGTGGGATTCGACGGCGAGTTAAAGATGAACCAGCGGGTTTTCGGCGTGATTGCGGCTTTGAGCGCCTCTGGCGTCAGCTTGAACCCGGTCTCGATGCCCGCAGGCACCACCACCGGCTCGCCCCCCGCCAAGAGCACCATGTCGGGATAGCTCACCCAATAGGGCGCGGGGATGACCACCTCGTCACCGGGATTGAGCGTCGCCATCAGCGCGTTGTAGAGGATCTGCTTGCCGCCCGAGGCAACACTGACCTGTGCGGGCATATAATCCAGCCCGTTATCGCGCTTGAACTTGGCGCAGATCGCCGCCTTCAATTCAGGGATGCCATCGACGGCGGTGTATTTCGTCTTGCCCTCTTCGATGGCGCGGATGCCCGCCGCCTTGATATGGTCGGGCGTGTCGAAATCCGGCTCTCCGGCGCCGAGGCCAATCACGTCGCGCCCCGCCGCTTTCAGCTCCTGCGCCTTTGTCGTCACCGCGATGGTGGGCGAGGGTTTCACGCGCGATAATGTCGCTGACAGATCGGACATGGCCGCCTCCGGTTTGAATTCACCTGACAGGTGTCATAGGGTGCGCCCAAAGGTTGATCAAGAACGATCGCCGGAAAGGGATGAGATGACAACAGACACCAATGACAGCTGGTTCGACCCCGATGCCACCACCTTCGGCGACCGCGTGGCGGGCGCGCGCGAGCGCGCGGGCATGACCCAAGGCGATCTTGCCAAGCGCCTCGGCGTGAAGCTCAAGACACTCAAGGCCTGGGAGGACGACCAGTCCGAGCCGCGCGCCAACAAGCTGTCGATGATGGCGGGGCTCTTGAATGTCTCGCTGCTCTGGCTGCTCTCGGGCGAGGGCGACGGGCCGGACACTCCTGCGGTTGGCGAGTTGTCCCCCGATATCAGCCAGATGCTGACCGAGATCCGCGATATCCGCGCGCAACTGACCTTTTCCACCGACCGTCTGGGCCGGATCGAGAAGACCCTGCGCGCCAAGCTGCGGCAAGAAGCCGGTGAGTGACGAACCGCGCCAGCACCGTCTCAGGCGCCTCTCGATGCGCTCCATGCGGCGCGGCATCAAGGAGATGGACATCATCCTGAGCCGCTATGCCGAGGCCCGGCTGGCGGCGATGGACGAAGACACCCTTGCGCTTTACGACTCGTTCCTGTCGGAGAACGATCAGGATCTCTACCAGTGGGTGACCGGCCAGGTCGCTACCCCGGCGCGCTTTGCCGATCTGGTCAGCGACATCTCGGGCGTGGCCTGTTCGGGAAAATAGATCGGATTTTAGCCGTTCTTGTCGCGGTTTAACAGATTATTGGGCTTTTTGGCCCAGTTTCCGATGCGAGCAGACACGCACGGAGACGGATATGAGTTTTCAAAAACCCCTGAGCCCTCCGACCGGGCATACCGCGTTCATCACGGCCTATCTCGACGCGCTGTCACTGGTGGAGCGGCTGCACCGGCTGTTGCTCGACGTCATCAAGGACGAGTTCGAGCGCCTCGGCATCCTCGATATCAACGCGGTGCAGGGGCTCTTGCTGTTCAACATCGGCGATCACGAGGTCACCGCGGGCGAGCTCAAGACGCGCGGTTACTACCAAGGCAGCAATGTCAGCTACAACCTCAAGAAACTGGTGGAGATGGGTTATATGCACCACCAGCGCTGCGAGGTGGATCGCCGCTCGGTCCGGGTGCGCCTGACGGAAAAGGGGCGTGGCATCCGCGATGTGGTGGCGGGGCTTTTCGCCCGTCATGCGGTGGGGCTGGAGGGGCGCGGCGTGCTCGGCCCCGACGGGATCGACCAGATCACCTCGTCGCTGCGCCGGGTGGAGCGGTACTGGACCGACCAGATCCGCTATATCTACTGAGCGGGCAGCGCGCCCAGCACGATATCGCTGATCTCGCGGAAGAGCTTGCGGCCCATGGCACGCTCGAAATCCTCGAAGCCCTGCGCCAGTTCCAGAAACGCGCCGGGGCCGCGCAGCACCTCGTCGCGATACTGCCGCAGAACCTCGGCGTCATGGCCGAGGATCACCAGCCCGTTCACCGTGATCCCCTGAAACGGGAAATGCTTGTAGGCCAGCGCCGGGGGAAAGCCCTGGTTGTTGACCCCGTCGCCCGACACGTCGATCACCCGCCGGGCACAGTCCGGCGCGCGGGTCATCACCTGCGCGCCATAGCCCAGAGCCGAGCCGAGCGCGGTGGGATACTCCGAGGTCGAGCGTTCCATCCCCGCCAGACCCGCCGCCGCGCGGGTGATGTCGGCGTGGCTGCGCAGATAGGTCCAGTCGAGATGCAGCTTTTCCTGAAACCGCCCGCTCCATTCATAGACGGCGAGCGCGACATCGCCCTCGCCGGTCAGAATGGCGTGCCGGATATCGGGCGCATCGAGGGCCGCCGCGAGCCCCATGCGCTGCAGATCATATTCCCGCGCATCGACCGAGGACGACACGTCGAGCGCCAGCAGCAGCGCGAGGCGGCAGGCCGCCTCTGCCGGGGCCGCGAACAGCCCCGACAAGAGAACCGCCCATCTTACCAATGGCCGGTGTTTTCCATGCTCGCCCAGGGCTCGGCGGGCTCCAGCGCGTCGCCCTCCTGCAACAACTCGACCGAGATGTTGTCGGGGCTGCGCACAAACGCCATGCGCCCGTCGCGCGGCGGGCGGTTGATCACCACGCCATTGTCCTGCAGATGCTGGCACATCTCGTAGATATTGCCGACCGAATAGGCCAGATGGCCGAAATGCCGGCTGTCCGAGGGCAGCCCCTCGTCGCCATCCCAGTTGTAAGTCAGCTCCACCGGGCACTCTTCCTGCCCTTCGGGCGCCATGAAGATCAGCGTGAAGCGGCCCCCTTCATTGTCCCAGCGGCGGGTTTCCTTGAGACCCAGCAGGCCAAAGAACCGCATCGTCGCGTCCAGATCCTTGACCCGGACCATGGTGTGCAGATACCTGATTTTCATCCTATGCCTCCGTGTTTGCGTCTGCGCAGAGGATAGTGGCCCGCGCCCCGATGTCGAGGGGGCAAAGCCGCCGCCAGAAACACCCGATATCGGCTTGGCGCAACCGCCCCCCGCAAGATATAGTGGGCAGCGACTCATCTCAGCCCATGACCAGACAATCACCAGCCCATGAAAGGCCCCGCCATGCCCCTCAGCCCAGATCAGCAGGCCGAAATCGACGCGCAGCGCCGCGAGACGCAGCAGACCCTGCGCGCCACCGCCCCGGGAATGGAAAAGCATCTCTATACCGCGCATCCGGTGCTTGATCACGGCTTCGTGCGGGTGATCGACTATATGGGCGACGATGCCGCGATCTGTCAGGCGGCGCGGGTGTCCTACGGGCGCGGCACCAAATCCGTGAGCAATGACGAGGGACTCATCCGCTACCTGATGCGGCACTGGCATTCGACCCCGTTCGAGATGTGCGAGATCAAGCTGCATGTCAAACTGCCGGTTTTCGTGGCGCGGCAGTGGATCCGGCACCGCACCGCCAACGTCAACGAATATTCCGCGCGCTACTCGATCCTCGACCGGGAGTTCTACATCCCCGCGCCCGACGCGCTCGCCGCGCAATCGACCACCAACAATCAGGGGCGTGGAGCGGCGCTCGAGGGTGAGGAGGCCGACCGCGTGCTGCGCCTGCTGACCGAGGACGCGATGCGCTGCTATGACCATTACGAGGCGATGATCTCGGACGAGGGGCAGCAGGGGCTGGCGCGCGAACTGGCCCGCATGAACCTGCCCGCCAATATCTATACGCAATGGTACTGGAAGGTCGATCTGCACAACCTGCTGCATTTCCTGCGGCTGCGGGCGGATGCCCACGCGCAATACGAAATCCGGGTCTATGCCGAGGCGATCTGCGACATCGTCGCGGATTGGGTGCCCGCCGCCTACAAGGCCTTCGCCGACTACCGCATGGGCGGTGCGACGCTCTCGGCCACGGCGCTTGAGTGCGTGCGGCGGATGTTGAAGGGGGAAGAGGTGACGCAGGAGAATTCCGGCATGAGCAAGGGGGAATGGCGGGAGTTTGAGGGGGTGATTGGGGGGTGATTTATGAGACGTTTCTCTGAACGCCATGGGATAATTGAACCAAGAATTGTAGTCCAAAGAGAAGGAATGGATCAGCGACTTTGGAGTCGTCTATGGTCTGCCATGGGCCGGTGTTTTTGGAACCATTTTGAACGGTTTGTTGATTCCCACGACGATTTTACGAATTTTGTATTGTACAAAATTCAAGATGAGTTCCTAGGAAAGCCGACAGATGAAATTGATGACTCTGTTCGTAGATTCATAGCGCAATTAAAAGGCCAATTCACGCCGCGAAATTGGAATGAATTTTATGACTTAGCTCAGTTCTTAGCTGATCTTTCGAAACTATCAAATACCGGTCCGCCCTTCTCTCAAGTTCGTCAGCACGCGGAGTTTTTCATTATTGAAGCAAACGAGGTTCTTGAGGCTGAAAAATCGGCGTATCGCTTTGTGGGAGGAGAGTTAGTTGAAATAATTGAGCTGCCCCCCGAAATTCGGACACTGACATAAGCTACGATTTGCAGTCTGCTGATCTTCGACGAGAAGGAGATCAGAGATGTCGAAACGCAAA
>NZ_JBRJGR010000011.1:0-134433 GCF_053628595.1 Roseovarius sp. MBR-154 | reverse complement strand
GGACACCCGGGCGGGTCGCATCCCGCTGGAGATCCCGAAGCTGCGCAAGGGCAGCTACCTTCCCAGTTTCCTCGAGCCCCGGCGCACGGCCGAGAAGGCCCTCGTGGCAGTGATACAGGAAGCCTACGTTCAGGGGATTTCCACCCGCTCGGTGGACGATCTGGTTAAGGCCATGGGCGCGGGCGGCATGTCGAAGAGCCAGGTTAGCCGGCTCTGCGCCGAGATCGACGAGCGCGTGAACACGTTCCTGTCGCGGCCCTTGGAGGGGGCCTGGCCCTACCTCTGGCTCGATGCAACCTACGTGAAGGCGCGCGATGGTGGCCGGATCGTAAGCCGTGCCGTGATAGTGGCCGTCGCAGTCAACGAGGACGGCAAGCGCGAGGTGCTGGGTGTCGCCACCGGCCCCTCCGAGGCGTGCGCGGGGAAAACGAACCCCCGGATCGTTTTCTGATCCCGCTTACCCTTCTGGACTGATTTCCTGCGCTCCCTGGCCGACCGCGGCCTGCGCGGCGTGAAGCTGGTGATCGCCGATGACCACAAGGGGCTGCGGGCGTTCGTCGGGCAAACAGTCCCCCGGACTGTTTGCTTTTCCTCCTCACCGCGCCGGGTCTTCAACGCGACCCACCAGCGCTGTCGGGTTCACTGGATGCGCAATGCCCTGGCGCATGCTCCGGCCAAGCAGCGCACGGCCGTGGCGGCGATGCTCAAGACGATCTTCGCCCAGGAAAGCAAGGCCGAGGCCGAAGCCCAGTGGGATACCGTCGCCGACGCGCTGCGAGAAAAGCAGGACAAGCTCGGCACCTTCATGGACGCCTCGCGCGACGACGTCCTCGCCTACATGGACTTCCCGCGCGAGCATTGGACCCAGATTGCGTCGACGAACCCGCTGGAGAGGGTGAACCGCGAGATCAAGCGGCGCACCGACGTCGTGGGCATCTTCCCCAACGATGACGCCATCATCAGGCTCGTCGGCGCGATCATGCTCGAGACCAACGACGAATGGACCGTTGCGCGCCGATACATGAGTCTTGAAACCCTCGCGCGCGTGAACGACAATCCAAACATCAGGTTGCCCGCCGTGGCGACCTGATCAGATCTGGACCTTTCCGAAGGTCGGCGCTCTTACACCACGCCCTGGGACACTATCGTCAGGTCCTCCGTACCTTGGGAGAGGCGCTTTTTCATGTCTGCGGCGCGGTCGCGGGCAGAACCGGCAGTGTCGCGAACACCCTCTCGAACAGAGCGTGAGACCTCAGAGAATTTGCCACCTTCGCCGGAGTGCCCCATACCCGGGCGCGCGCCGGTGCCCACGTGGTCGTGCATGTCATCGACATCGCGTATCCACGAAGGCAGATCATCACCTTCTGTGATGCCCCGGGGCTGTTCGGCACTGGCAGAGTGTCGGGGACCGAAGTGGTCACCGGCATAGCCCTCGGGTCCCGCGCCGCGCGACCGGTAATCCGAGGCTGTGCCATTGCCGAAAATCAGCCAGGCCAGTCCGACGCCAGTCAACGCAACCGCCAAGGGATTGTCCTTTACCGCCCGCGATACCGACGCGCCGATGTCGCCACTGTGCTCTCGGATCTGCTCGGCAGACTGCCGGACGATCCTGTCAATCGAAAAATTGTCTCTCAGGGCCTCCAGGCTGTCTGCCAGACCCGCGCGTTCCTGCTCGAGCCTGCGCTCGATCTCTTCTGGTGAACGATGTTCATCCGTCATGGTAGCTTTCCTTTACGGTATGGGCATCACGTTTGACATTCTCGGCGGTGCGGGTGGGGGCGAGCGAGCTGAGTTTCAGATCAGCCTTGCCTTTCTGAAGCATCACATAGGCAATAACGGCGAACGTCACCCCGACGATCAGTGCTGACCACCCAGCAGGAATGCCCGCCTCGGTCAGGGCCGTAACCAGGGCTGCCGACAGCACATTCAGTGCGGTCAATGCTACGACCAGAGCTCCGACAATCATGCCGATGGCACCTGCTGCGCCGGAAAGGTTTTCGTTCAACTCGCTTCGCGCAAGATCGAACTCGCCGCGCACCAGTCCGCTGATATGTGACAGCGCATCAGTCAATATCGTGCTGGTAGACTTGTCTGTGTTCATGGATTCTCTCCTCTGGTGGGATCGGTCGCGCGGGGCATCGAAGGTGACGCCTGATCTTGTGTCGCGGCCCCCGCGTCGCCGACCGGTGGATTATCAGACCGCCGAGATTCCGAGCGCTGGTTGTCGGAGGCGGATGCTGTTGCCAGCCGCGTTGCGACAAATCCTGTCAGGGCAGCACTACCCAGGAACATCAGCGGATGACGGCGCGCGATGTCGTTCAACTCGCCCAGAATGTCACCCAGGCTCTTGTCGTCCAGGCTCTGTGACACGTGATCGAGGTTGTCGGCCAGACTGTCGATCATCCGGTGCTGAGTCGAGCTGTCGTGCAGCTCTCCTGCTGCGGTGTGTAGTGCACCGGCCAGATCCCGAACCTCTTGTGCGACACCCGACCTTGCCTTTTCAGCAACACCCGACATTTCGGACGACACTTTCGCCGCCGTCTCGTGAACGCTGTCCCGAGCGGCTGCACCGTGTGTTGCTGCGTCTTCATGAAGTTGCTTTGTCTGTCCTTTGGACGGTTCGTTTTTTGTCATTTCCCGGTCCTCTCGATCAAAAGACAAGTGTGATGACGGCAAGAACGACGACCACGAGGCCGATGAGATAGATGATACTGTGCATGATGCATGTCCTCCTGCTGCTCAGGGTTGGTTTCTGAACGGGACAACCTGACGTTGGAAAAGATGTTCCGGACTATCTGCATGCAGTGTTTGCCACATGATCGCCAAGCGCCCGGATCCTGGCCCCACCGGCTGATCTTGGGAACATTCGGTTCTGATGCGGGTTCTACGGAAATGCGGACGCCCCGCGCGACAGGAGGACGCTATGCTGCAACGGAAATGGCAGGAAATGCCTCGGATTGTTCGCTTCATGATTGATCAGTTCATGAATGGTGCGGTGATGGGCTGTGCCTTCGGCCTGGTGCTTGTCCAGACAGACACGGCCGGTCTTGCGAGGCTGCTCGAAGGCCTGCCGGGCGCCGGACCTACGGCACTGTTTCTTGCTCAGGGCGCATTGATATTCGGGGCACTTGGCATGGCGGTGGGGGTCATGAGCCTTGGCACCGAACGCGACTGATATCGGGCGCCTCCCTTTCCAAGCCGGGTCTCAGCGTCTCGCACCAGTCGGGTCAACTATGGCAGCTGCGCTCCTTTCATTTGCATGCCGGTTCGCGGTTGGGTCAATACGTGCCTGGCGGATCGCTGGCGGGAAAGGATTCATCCGCCCTTTCATCAACCATGTCCCAGCTCCGAGGCCGGTCTTCCATGGTTTCAGGTCCTGCCGGACGAACGCCTGAATCGGATCGCCGAGCAGAGGATGCAGCACCGGCGCGGGGGGCCAGACCGGACGCGATGGTGTATAGTGCCAGTCCGGCAGCGACCACGACGACTAAGTTCTTGGTCAGCATTGTGAAACTCCGTCTCGAGTTGAGTCTTCCAGGTCTTTTGCAGACCACGCGAAAGTTCATTCTTCAGGGGCTCTCAACCCATCCCTCAAGATAATGTTCCAACAGCACAGAGGTGCGAATTCGCGGGCATGGCCGTGTCATGTACGTCTTCCCGCAGTGTCGCCACCGCGCCGTCAGGCCCCGGAAAGCACCAGACGGTATTCGGGCCCCCGACGCGCCAATGACATCTAACAGGCCGCTGAAATAGTTACCAAACCGGAACGGTTTCCTTGCCCTTGGGCTTGGGTCGCGTGATCGTTATATCCGTCGGCGGGTCCGCTTCTTGTTCCCGATGCCATTTCCCCCTTCATGCCCCCAGCAACCGCGGCAGCCGGGCGAGATTGCTGGCGGCCATCGTCAGGACGAAGCGGGATCGGACGCGCTCGACGCCCCGATACATGGTCTGGGCCATGCCGCCGACTGTTTTGGCCCATCCGAACGGTTCTTCGATCTTCTTTCGATGCTTCTGGGACAAGGCGTAGCCTGCATGCCGGGTGGTTCGCCCGTCGATTGCTGAATGTCTCGATTTCTGGGCGACGTGGGGCGTGACGCAGGCTTGCCTCAGGTCGGCGACGAACCCGGCCGCGTCATACCCCTTGTCGGCACCCAGCGTCAGCCGCCGGGTCGATCCGGGGGAATGGCGATGGACCATGTCCAGCGCTGCCTTGCGTTCGGCATGACCGTCGGCCTGGGTCAGATCACCCTGCACGACAAATCCGTGCCGGTTTTCCATCAACGTATGCCCCATGAAGCAAAGCACCGCACCCGTGCCGGGGGATTTCTTGTAGAGCCGTGCGTCAGGATCGGTGACCGAGGCATGCGTCGCGTTCGAGCGCTTCTCGCCCTTGAAGTCGACTTCAGTGTTGCGGTGGCGGTGTGTTGGGCGGGTCATCGGTTCGGTTTCTTTCTGGGTCTGTCCGGGCTGGGTCTCGGCGGGGGTATCCTGTGTGGGTGGATCGCCAGGTCCCGCGTCGTCGGGCGGCGCGCCCTCCGCCCGCGGTTGGAAACTCTTCATGGAAGCCCAGGCCTTGATCAACGTGCCGTCGACCGAAAAGTGCTCGTCCGACAACAGGGGCGCGACTTCCTGATGCGCCAAAATCGCCGCCATCACCTTGCGCGACATCTCGGTGGTCAGCAGCCGGTCGCGGTTCTTCGTGAATACCGTCGGGACCCAGACCGGATCATCAACCCCGAGGCCCACGAACCAGCGGAACAGCAGGTTGTAATTCATCTGCTCCATCAACTGGCGTTCAGACCGGATGGAGAAAAGAATTTGCAGAAGGCTTGCCCGGATCAGCCGCTCGGGCGGGATCGAGGGCCGCCCGAAATCGATGTAAAGCGCCTCGAAATCTGCATCCAGACTGGCCAGCGCGTCGTTGACCACCTGCCTGATCTTGCGCAGCGGATGCCGCGCGGGGATTCGCTCTTCGAGATCAACATAGCTAAACAGCGCCCAACTCGTCTCGTCCGTCCCGCGCATCATCACCCCCGCCACTTTCGTCTGGGGAAGTGAATCATGTTCTCAAATCACTGTCGAGGCAGGACTATTTCAGCAGCCTGCTAAAGCTCGTTCAACGCCCTCTTCCACACCGTATAGATGAATGTCGCCGACCAGGTCAGTATCATGAAGCCACCCAGGGATTGCATCATGCTGATCAGCCGGATTGGCCCCTCCGCCTCGATGTCGGTGTAACCCAACGTGGTAAAGTTGATACCCGAATAGTAGACGATATCGCGCCATCCATCATCGACCCCGATCAGCGAGCCGGTCCAGTGCCATGACAGCAATATCCGGTAGGCACCTGCGAACATCAGGATCTCCGTCACGTGAATCGCAACCAGCCCCAGAAAAACCGATATGATAGCCCGGTGCGGATGCCTGTTCGCATGAGCAGTCGTGTACCGCAGGCCGACGAGAGCAAAATGATGTCCCGCCCCTAACAATACCACGAGGCCGAAACCGATCAGGAGCGCCATGACATTCAGATCTCCTCGAATTTTCCGGTATGATTGGTCAGCCTGCGGAACAGGCGCCAGGCGGGGCGACCGTCCGGGCAGCGGGTGTCGTGTACAATAAACGCCCGTTCGGAGTAGCCTTGGGGGCGGCAAAGCGCCTCGGTCAACCCTGCCGCCCCGGTCGATGGTGCTGCGTCACAATGTTTCAGCGACGTCCTGCATCCACGCCCGGTGCCGGCGTTCATCTGCGAGGGCCTTCTCGAAAAACGCGCGCGATTCCGGTCTGGCGTCGGGACGGTTCAATGCCCGCTCATATGCGGTAACCGTATCATCCTCATTCGTCTTCATCGCCTTCAGTATGGCACCGTCGCCCGCGAGATCCGCCATTGCGATCTTGCCAGTCGTCAGCATCTGCTTCATGTCGCCTTCCGTCGGTGCCGCAAACGCATCTGCCCGCGCCATGTTTTTCAAGACGTCGAGGTGTTGCAGGTGGTCGTGCCGAAACGTTTCGACCTGGCTGCTCAAGGCATCGTCTGACAGATGCTCGATCGTACTCTCGTATGCGGCGATGGCATCATATTCGAGAAGAATCAGATTCTTAACAAGATCGTCAAAACTGCTTTCGTTTCCGACTGTGGTTACCATGGATGTCTCCTGTCTGGCTGTGGAACTCTGGTCTGGTGCCTGTGGCTCTCCGACCCGGCACTTGGAACTGAACCAGACCGCCGACCTATTGTTCCATCCCCGCAGCCAGTGGCTTTGGCTACCTAGGCCGGCACTTGCGACGCATCCCGCCCAGACCGGACGCGAAACATGAATTGATGTTTACAAACAGGCGCATCTATGAAGAGTTCGCGCTGTGGCCTCACCCAGCAAGGTCGCCACTGAACGCTCATCGAGGACCGTTTCAGTGATCCTCACCACATCTAGAATTACACCCGCCGACTCCGGTCAGAGACAGGATTTCTTGGGGCGGGGGCCACAAAAAGAAGAAAGCCAGACGTCATGACCTCTTACGCGGCAACTCCACAACTCCAGACTGTCGTCGATTTTGCATTGGCGCATGAGACAGCTTGGCCGCGCAGCATGTATTATCCTGACGGCTCCTATGTCGGCAATGTCGAGTGGAATGAAAGCGGCCCTTGGACCGAGATCATTGGCCCTGTTGCCGAACGTGGCGGGCCCGCGGGGGTCATCCTGCACGGCGGGGAACGGGTCGCCGCGTGGGGTGACACAGGGCGGGCGGACATGACGTTCTCGATCGCGAAGAGTTATCTTTCGGTGCTTGCCGGCCTTGCCGTGAAGGATGGGCTGATTTCGGACCTGGACGCCCCAATCAACAACACGGTGGACGGCCCCTATTTCGCCAGCCCTCACAATTCCAGGATCACCTGGCGTCACATGCTTCAGATGAACAGCGAGTGGCGCGGCGAAATTTTCAGCAAGGATGATCAGGTCGATCACTACCGTCAGATAGGCGTTGGTGCCGACAATAGCCTCAAAGGGCAACTGCGCGATGTCGGTCCTCCCGGCAGCTATTATGAATATAACGATGTCCGCGTGAACGCGCTTGCCTACGCCTTGCTGAGCCGGTTTCGGCGGCCATTGCCAGAGGTGTTGCGCGAGCGGATCATGGACCGCATCGGCGCGTCTGATCAATGGTGTTGGCAAGGCTATTCAACCTCCTGGATTGAGATTGACGGGCAGCGCATGCAGTCGGTCACAGGTGGCGGGCATTGGGGTGGTGGGCTGTTCATCAGCGCCGACGATCATGCAAGGTTTGGCGCATTCATCAGCCAGAACGGCGCTTGGGAGGGTGAGCAGATTTTGCCGGAAGACTGGATGAAGCAATCGCTGGAGCCGACGCCGACACTCGACAAATACGGCTTTCTCTGGTGGCTCAATCGCGGCCGTGACGCCAACCCCAAGCTGCCATCGACGGCGTTCAGCGCTCTTGGAGCGGGAGGAAACTGTCTCTGGATCAGCCCGGAACAGGATCTTGTCGCCGTGATGAGATGGCTCAACCCTGCAAACACGCAAGAGTTTCTAGAGGCTTTGGTCGGCGCAGTCTCACGCTGACCAAACGTAAACCTGGAGAGATCGGACGCTCAGGGACCATCCTGAAGTCTGTGCTCTGACGTGGGTTCTGCTTTGCCGGGCCGACCGGTTCCGAACTACCATATCTGATCGAGTTTTCGTGGTTCACGGGTCATGTTCAGTTCATTCTGCGCGCGTAGCCTTGCATGGGCTGCTGCCGACAACGCCTGGCAATCGGCCAATGCCCGGGCCATGTGTGCATGGCTGAACTCGGTCAGAATCTGCGATGCCAGTGCCTCTTCACCTGCCTCCAGAATATGACCGGCGGCGCACAAGATGTTGGGTATACCGGCGTTTACGCCAGTCTCGATCGCACGCCAATGTGTCCAGACCTCATTCAGGATGGGGTCCGGTTTCTGGAAGGCCAGATGCATCAGTCTCTTGAATTCCTGGAATGCGCAAAGCCCGCTCTCGACGCCCTGCGGTACATGTGAAACCGTGTCCGGATCCTTGTCCAACTTGCGACAATCATGGAAGCGGTGGCTCTCTCCAGCTGTAAGGTAGCGGTGCTTCTGCCAGGCCGGTGGCACGGAGCTTTGCCCCATAAAGACCGGCAAAAGCGGCGCGGTCACCGGACCGACCGGCGCGTGCCACATCATGCGCAGCGCGCCATGCGCGGGATGGACCAGCGGGACGACCTGACCATACCCGGCGGTATCGCCGGTCAGACGCTCGGTGCTGATCGACCAGAACACATCCTCCAGCCCTATCTTTTCGGGGCGCGCGGCGCGGGCGCGCATCTCGTCTTCGATCCACGCCACCCCGTCCCAGCGATGCTTGCCGTCGCCGTAGATGCGATTGACATCGAACGGGCCATCCTGCGGCGACCACCAGCCCATCTCGCGCGCGGTGTCAAAGAAATGCGGCGGAAAGAGGAAATCCTCGCCGGGGGCGTCCGGTATCTCGCCGATATAGCCCGGGCGCGCGGCGCGGATGCTGTCGGGCCCCAGCCGCTCGGCACACCAAAGCCCCCTGCCCCCGGCAAACTCGATCACAACCCAGGCCTCAATCGGGTCGGCGATCATGTGGGAATTGCCGCCATAGGTGGAATAGCCATGCGTGGCGATCAGTTGCCCGATCATCTCCACGCCCTCGCGCGCGCTCCGCGCCCGCTCGACCACAAGGCGCGCGAGGTCGGAATAATTCGGCCCGCTCTGATCCTCGGGCGTCATCGCGATCAACTCCGCGCGCGAGGTCGCCCAGATATCGCGCACCGCGACCCCGCATTCATTCAGCCCGCCATTGGTCAGCGGCCCCGGCACACCGAGGTAATAACTGTAGCTGACCCGCAGGTTGCGCAGCGTTTCGGCGGCTTGGGGAATGTCGCTCAACCGGCCCGGCATATCCGCCTGTGGCGTCACGCCGACGGTGATCGTGCTGCCCTCGGGGTGGTGCGCGCGCGGGTTCAGTTCCAGCCAGTGACTGCTTGGCTCATCGCCGTAGCCTGCCAGATAGGCGCGTCCGTCGGCGGTCTGGTTGCGCCCGATATATATGCCGTAGCTCATTCTTTTCTCTTCTTTTCCGGGGACTGAGCCGGGATCAACCCAGCGGGAAATGGCAGGCGTGGCGGCGACCGTCGGCCATGGTCACATGCGGCGGCTTCTCGGCGCGGCAACGCTCCTGCGCCAAGGGGCAACGCCCTGCAAAATCGCAGCCCTTCGGCCGGTTCAGCAGGCTCGGCACCTCGCCCGAGATCGACACATGCACGCGGCGCCGGTCGGGGTCGGGCTGCGGCACACCTTCGACCAGCGCGCGGGTGTAGGGATGCACCGGGCGGTCGAACACCTCCGCCGTGCGCCCTTCCTCGACGATGCGCCCCAGATACATGATCGCCAGCCGGTCGGCGATGTGGCGCACCACCGGCAGGTTGTGGGTGATGATCAGGTATCCCAGCCCGTGTTCGGCCTGAAGATCGGCCATCAGGTTGAGGATCTCGCCCTGCACCGACACGTCAAGCCCGGCAGTCGGCTCATCCGCGATGATCAGCTTGGGGTTCAGCGCCAGCGCGCGCGCCACGCCCACCCGCCGCGCCTGCCCGCCCGACAGCTCATGCGGATAGCGCGACAGGAACGGCTTGGGCAGGCGCACCATTTCGGCCAGCCGCTCGGCCTCGGCGTCGAGATCGACACCCGCAAGCCCGTGGATCTGGAACGGTTCGGTGATCAGCGCGCGCACCGATTTGCGCGGGGAAAGCGAGCCAACCGGATCCTGGAACATCATCGTCATATCCCGGCGCAGCGGCTTGAACCGGGCCTCGGGCATGTTGCGGATATCCTCACCCTCAAAGCGCACGCGACCCGCCTGTGACGCCACGAGGTTGAGAATACTGCGCCCCAGCGTCGTCTTGCCAGAGCCGCTTTCGCCGACCAGCCCCACGGTTTCACCGGGGGCGACCGACAGGCTCACATCGAGCACGGCGTCGACATGCCTCGTCTTGATCCCCTTCAGCCGCGCACGCAGCGGCCCCACGGTCTCGAACTGCACGTTCAGGTCCGACACCTCCAGCAGCGAGCTGTCGCTCTTGACGCGGGCGGGCTTGCTCACGCTGGCCTCACCCTGCCCCACGGTCATCACATCAAGCGGCGGCGGCCAGCTTGGGTCGTGATGCGGCCCGCCCAGCAGGTGACACCGCGCAAGTCCCATCCCGCCCCGCGCGACATCCGGGGGCGTCACCTCGTGGCAGACCGGCATCGCGCGCTGACAACGCGGCGCATAGATGCAGCCCGAACGCGGCTTGGTGAGGTCCGGAATATCGCCGGGAATGACCGGCAGCTTGCGCGATACGTCGTCGATCCGCGCCGGGTCGCATTCCAGCAGGGCGCGGGTATAGGGGTGCTGCGCGTTGTGAAAGATCTCGTGCACCTCACCCGCCTCGATCACCTCTCCGGCATACATCACCACCACATCGTCGCACAGTTCCGCGATCAGGCCGAGATTGTGCGAGACCACCACGACCGTCGCCTCCAGTTCCTTTTGCAGGTCCTGCAACAGGTGGATGATCTGCGCCTCCATCGTCACGTCGAGCGCGGTGGTCGGCTCGTCCGCCAGCAGCAGTTGCGGCCCGGTCAGCAGCGCCATCGCAATGCCCGCACGCTGCCGCATGCCACCCGAGAAATGATGCGGATACTGGTCAATCCGCTTGTCAGGGTCGGGAATGCCGACCTTGCCCAGCATCTCGACGGCCATGCGCCGCTTTTCGGCGGCAGAGGCGTCGGGCCGCCGATAAAGGATGTCGCGCATCTGCCGGGCATAGGTCAGCACCGGGATCTGACTGGTCATCGGGTCCTGGAACACCACCGAAATCTCTTCGCCCCGGATGGCCCGCAACTGCGCCTCATCGGCATGCAACAGGTCGCGCGCACCAAAGCGCACCTCGCCACCCATCACCTCGGCATTGCCAGCCAAAAGGCCCAGCAACGCCCAGAGCACCGTGGATTTGCCCGAACCGCTCTCGCCCACGATGCCGACGATACGGCCCTTGCGGATCGGGAAAGTGATGTCGCGCAGCGCCCTCACCCGTCCGCGCGGGGTGCGGAAATCGACCGACAGGTTGCGGATGTCGAGCAGGGTTTCAGGCGTCTCGGGCATGTCTCTTGGCATGTCAGCGTCCCTTTCCCATGCGTGGATCGAAAATGTCGCGCAGCGCCTCGCCGAGAAAGGTGAACCCGAGTGTGGTCAAGATCAGCGGGATACCCCCCGCGATCACCATCCAGGGCGCGTCGCGGATCACCAGGTAGCCCTCGTTGAGGATCGTGCCCCAGCTTGCCGTGGGCGGCAGCACGCCAAGCCCCAGAAAGCTCAGCCCCGCCTCGATCGTGACCACCACCGGCACATCCATCGCCGCCAGGATCAGCAGAGGCCCGATCACGTTTGGCATGACATGATGCACCAGCGTGCGCGTCATGCTGGCCCCGAGCGAGCGTTCGGCGAGGATGAAGTCGGTGTTGCGCAGGGTCAGCGTCGCGGTGCGGGCGACACGCGCATATTGCGGGATCGAGGTGATGATGACGATGGCCAGCACCATGCCAAGGCTGGGCCCGGTCAACGCCACCATCGCCAGCGCCAGCACGATGGTCGGAAACGAGCGCACGGTGTCAAACACCAGCAACAGCAGACTGTCGAGCCAGCGCGGCCCGAACCCGGCGATCATGCCGAGGATCAGGCCGACAACCAGCGCCACCGACACCCCGATTGCCGCGATCTTGAGCGCCACGCGCCCACCATAGAGGATGCGTGACAGCGTATCCCGACCAAGCTGGTCGGTGCCCGCCAGATGCTCCAGCGTGGGCCCCGACAGACGCGCCGGCACATCCAGCGCATTGGGGTCATAGGGAGCCAGCCACGGCGCGAAGATGGCGCTGGCAAAGAACAGCGTGACCAAGATCAGCCCGGTCAGTCCCTGCCAGTTGGTCAGGAACAGGCGCAGCTTTTCGCGGCGCTCGCGGGCGGCGGACTCGCGGATCTCGGCATCCATCACGTGGTCGGGAAGGCCCGATGCATCGACCGCCGGGATACCGGTTTCGGATTCAGAGCGATTCTCGGACACGGGGATCAAACCAGGCTATGAGGACATCGGAAAACAGGACGACGAGGATATAGAGGCCGGTGGCCACCAGAACCGCGCCCTGCACGACAGGGAAATTGCGCGCCATCACGGCATCGAAGATCAGCTTGCCGATGCCGGGCCGGGCAAAGATGATCTCGGCAAAGACCGCCGAGGAGATCATGCCGCCAAAGCCCATGCCGATCAGCGTGATGGTGGGCAGGATGGCCACGCGCAGCGCGTAGCCGAACACCACCTGCCGGGGATGCAGGCCAAAGGCGCGCGCCGCGCGGATGTAGGTCTCGCCCATCACCTCCAGCATCGAGGCACGCACCATCCGCGCCAGATACCCCACCCAGCTCAACCCGATGGCAAAGGCGGGCAGCACCAGATGCGTCAGTTGATCGGCGGTATCGCCCGGCTCGCCCGCGCCGATGGCCGGAAGCCATCGCAGATACACGGCAAAGATCAGAAGCGCCCAGATCGAGACCAGAAAGGACGGCACCGCGATGGTGCCCACCGACAGCACCCCCGTCACCCGATCAAGCCAGCTGTTGGGCCGGACCGCCGCAAGGCAGCCCAGAGGAATCCCCAGCAGCATGGCCCAGCCCATGCCCGCGCAGATCAGCGCCAGCGTGAAGCCGATCCGCTCCATGATGATCGCGGTCACGGGGCGGTCGGAGAATACGTCGACGCCCAGATCGCCCGTGGCGGCATTACCGATATAGATCAGGAATTGCCGCCAGACCGGCTCATCGAGATGCATCTTCGCGGCATAGCGCGCTATCGCCTCGGGCGTGGCGCGCGGGCCAAGGGCAATCGTCGCCGGATCGCCGGGAATGAGATGCAGGAGCGAGAACAGCACCAGCACGACGAGGCCGATCACCACCGCCGAGAGGCCAAGCCGCTTTATCAGGTAATAGAGCACCGGCGGTCTCCTGCGCCTTGGGGCTTGCGGGGCCAGCCCGGTCGCAACGCGCGACGCGGGCTGGCCTTGTGATCACGCCTTGCTGAAACGACGATAGTTCAACTCGCCCGAGGGCGCGGCGTTGATCGTGATCGTGTCGTGATGCGCGTAGGATTCCGGCTCGTGGTTGATCCAGACATAGGCGCCGGTATCCTCCATGATCTGCTGCATCCGCAGATAGATCTCGCGGCGCTTGGCCTCGTCGGTCTCGGCGATGCCCTCTTCATAGAGACGGTCGTATTCCTCGTCCGTCCAGCGCTCCCAGTTCCAGATGCCGACCTGGTTCGAGGTGAACCACTGCGTCGCCTCGTAGGGGTCGGGCGTGGTGCCGAACCGCATCAGCCACAGCTCCAGCTCCTGCCAGGTGTCGCCCTTGCTCTCCTGGCCCATTTCCCAGAACGGGCCGCTATCGACCGGCAGCACCTTCACGGTGATGCCCACCGCGGCCAGATTGGCCTGGATGATCTGCGCCGCCAGCATCCGCTCCTGATTGTTGAGCGTGCGCAGCGTCACCTCGAGCCCCGATACGCCCGCCTCGTCGAGAAGCGCCTTGGCCTTGGCCGGATCGTAGTCGTAGCCGGTCTCGGTGCGCTGCCCCAGAAGGCCCGGGCAGATGATGCCGTGCGATTTGGCGGTCGTGTTTGAATAAGCCCCGGCAAGGATCGTGTCCACATCGACCGCATGCTGAATCGCGCGGCGCACGCGGATATCCTGCAACTTGGGATGCTCGGTATTCATCCCCATCCAGAGATATTGCAACTCACCTGCGGTGGTGACGGCAGTGTCGGCCGGCATGTCCTTGCGGTAGCGCGCCAGCGTGTCCGAGCCCAGTTCGGTGCAATCAAGCTCGCCCGCATCATAGGCCAGTTCTGCCGCCTTGACCTCGGTGATCACGTTGCATTCCACCCGCTCAAAGCCCGGCGCGGGGCCGGTCCATTCGGGGTTCAACTCGAACACCGCGCGCTGACCGGGGGTCGCCTTGTAGGTATAGGGCCCACAGATCGCCGGGAAATCCACCGTGAAGGTGCCACCCGCATCCTTGACCGCCTGCTCGCACACAATGGCACCCGGGCCGTGGCAGAGCGTGACCATCTGGAACGGCGCGAACGGCTTGTTGAGCACGATCGTGCCGGTCAGGTCGCCGGTCACCTCGACATGATCGAGCGCGTCGAAATAGCCCGACCAGTCGCTCTCCTTCATCCGTTCATAGGAGAATTTGACGTCCGACGCCTTGAGCATGCCGTAGCCGTTCGACCACATCAGACCCTCGGTCAGCTCAAAGTCGATATGCGTCGGATCGCGCTGTTCGAGCTTGGTCACATAATAGGTCGGCCGCCAGGTGAAGGTGTCGCCCTCCTGCACATATTCGGCGAGGAAAGGCAGGCATTGCTTTTGCGCCTCGACCTCGGTGCCGCCGACCATGTAACCCGGATCGAGCACGTTGTTGTCGCCGTCGATACGCAGACGCAGCGTGCCGCCACCCTGCGCAAAGCCGGCCGTCGGCCAGCCCGGCAAAAGGCCCATCGCCCCGATCGCGGCGGTGGTCCCGAGAAAGGTCCGGCGCGTGGTTGTTGTCCGTTTCATTTCAATATTCTCCCTGTTTGACGTTTTTTGATGTCTGTGCAGATGATGCCACGCAGAGCGGCGTCGGCATATTTCGCATAGCTTCGCGAGATGACGCTTGCCTCGCGAATATCCGCTCACATATGATCCCGCGCGATCCGCTCCTCCCAGCGTTTTTCAACGATCAGGTCGTCACCTTCCCATGCACGCAACTCGGCGGTGATGATGAAATCATCCGCGACGCCGCGCAGCATGGTGCTGGTCTCCGACCGCACCGACCAGTCGCCCCGGCTCAGCCCATAATGCCACCGGGTCCGTCCCCAGGCGGTGGTCACGTCATCGGGCATCACGCCAAATGTCTCATAACCCTGGTCGTGCAGGGTGATGTCATTGCGCAGCAGCCGCGTGACGCCGTCACCATCGGCGATCTCCATCCGTGTCTCTCCGGTCGCGGCATCCTCGACCACACGAAACCAGGTTTCGGGATCGGCGATCTGCTCGGTCGGGGGCGGCGGCGCGGCGACGGGTTCTTCGAACGGGGCCAGCGTCTCGTCCAGCGCGGCGGGCGCGCGCAGCGGCAGTTCCAGCGCGCTGCCCTCGGTATGGACGCTCAGCGTGACCGGCTCCGGCGCGGGCCAGATCATCGGAAAATAGCTGCTCGACAGCGCCAGCCGCAACCGGTGGCCCGCAGGCAGCGATTGCGCGACATGCTTCATCGGGATGGTCACGTCATAGACCGTGCCCGGTTCGAGCGGCTCGGGACTTTCATGGCCGTTGCGATGCGTCAGGTTCAGCACACCAAATGACAGCCGCGTGGCGCGCCCATCGGGATGCACGTCCACCAGCCGCGCGGCCACCTGCGCCATGGGCCGGTCGGCGCTCAGGCGCAGATGCACATTCGCGTCGCCCGCAAACGCGAGCCCCGCCTCGGGGATGTCGATCTCGAAACACAAGCTGCCGCCGTCCTCGCGCCGCTGATCCACCGGCGCATCGCCCGGGGTGCCGTAACCGCACCACTTGCCCGAGGCCATGCCGACATCGCCGGGGCTGTGGTGCTGCAACACCGCACCGCCTTGCGGGCGTTCGCGGCTCAGGCCGCCGTGCGGGGTGAGGTGAAAGAGGGTGCGCGCCACATTCGGCGAGGGCCAGCACGGCTCGGCGATCCAGCGGCCCGGACGGGTCTCGTAATGGCCTTCGGGCCGCACGCTGTCCAGCATGTAAAGCCGCAGCATCGGCTCGTCCATGATGCCGGTCTCCTGCCCCTTGAGCCAGTGATCCCACCAGCGCAATTCCTCCTGAAGAAATCCGATCGCCGGTCCGGGCTCGCCCTGATGCGGATAGCGATGCGCCCAGGGACCGACGAGGCCCTTTTTCGGCCCCTGCAGGTTCTCCATCAGGCGAAACACCGTGCGGCAATAGCCATCGGCCCAGCCGGAAATTGCATAGACCGGCACCTCAACCCGCGACCAGTCCTCGCAGATCGAGCCATGCCGCCAGAACTCATCGCGCCGCTGATGCTTCAGCCAGTTTTTCAGCCACAGCCCGCTGCCCTCCAGCCGCTCCAGCCACATGTCGCGCCACTTATCGCCGACATTGGCCGGATCGGGCGGCAGCGTGTTGCGCCCGAACATGATCGAGGCCCAGCTCAGCTGTTCGCCCAGCAGACAGCCGCCCATGTAGTGAATGTCATCCGCGTAGCGGTCATCGGTGGAACACAGCGTCACCACCGCCCGGAGCGCGGGCGGCTGCAACGCGGCGATCTGCAAGCCGTTGAAACCGCCCCAGGAAATGCCGATCATCCCGACCTGGCCATTGCACCAGGGCTGCTCGGCGGTCCAGGCGATGGCGTCGCAGCCGTCCTGCAATTCCTGCGGCAGGTATTCGTCAAGCATCAGCCCCTCGGAATCCCCTGCCCCGCGCAGGTCAAGCCGGATCACCGCATAGCCATGCGCGGCCAGATAGGGCTGCATCGAGGCATCGCGCGCGGTGGTGAAATCGTTCTTGCGATAGGGCAGGTATTCAAGGATCGCGGGCACCGGCGCCCGCTCCGCACCTTCCGGCGTCCAGACCCGCGCGGCCAGCTTGCAGCCGTCGGGCATCGGGATTTCGAGATGATGGATTTCCCTTACCGCATGGGGGAACCTCTCCACGTGCTTCATTCGCCTGCCTCCGGGGTGCTGCGCATCGCCTGATTGCCTGTCCTCGCGCAGAGCCTACCCCCGGGATCGGGGCAGGCAATTTCGCGATCCTTCGCGACTTGACGCGTTCAAAGCTTCACCTTACACAGGGGCATGTCCGACGAACTCCGCCATAACCTCGCCCTGCTGTGCAGCTACTATCCCTCGATTGCCGAGGTCTGCCGCAAGCTCGACATCAACCGCCAGCAATTCAACAAATACCTTGCCGGCGACTCGCACCCGTCGCGCCACAACATGCGACGGATCTGCGATTTCTTCGGTGTATCCGAATCCGAACTGCTGATGGAGCCGCTGCAATTCGAAGAGATGGTTTCCCTGAAACGCAAGCCCCTGCAACAAGAGGCGCTGAGCAAGCCGCTGCGCCATCTCGACCGGCTCTATCAGCACAGTCAGGATCTGGACAAGTATCTCGGCTATTATTTCCGCTACTTCTATTCCTTCGGAAATCAGGGCAAGGTCATTCGATCCCTGGCGCATATCTACCGCGAGGATGACAAGTATTACTGGAAGAACATCGAGATCCTGCGCGACCCCGAAACCGGCCGCACGCACGGACTGAACAAGTATGAGGGCGTGTTGTTCTACCTTGCCGACCGTCTCCACATTATCGAATACGAATCCATCGAGGTGAACAGCATCACCCAGGCCACGCTCTATCCCAGCCACCAAAGCAGGCTCGGGATTCTTCTCGGCATCCAGACCGGCGGCCCGACACGGCGCGGGCGCAAGCCCGGCGCGTCAAAGGTCGCGCTGGAATTCCTCGGACGGGATATCAACCTGCGTCAGGCGTTGAAGAGGACTGGCCTGTTCGACCCCAGCAACGGCGCAGTGCGACCCGAAATTCTGTCCTTGATCGACAATACCATCGCGCCATTGTCCTTCGTGCTGGATGTCGACGAGCCCTGATACACGGGCAGAGAAGGTAATTCGCGCCGGATACTGTCTCGATACCGCAGCGATATGTCGGGCGCGCCAGGCATAGTCTTCGAACTGAATGCCGTGGCCCGTGCATTTTCCATGGGGGATCAGCACGGGTTTGGGTGCCGTGCCCCTCATCGCGACAACGCACGCATCAACGGCATCGGTCGTTGCCCCTGTCCTGCGGGCCTTCGCGACGCGGCGGGCCTGTCGCGGGTTGACATTATCGAGCGGCAGGAGGCTCAGGGCCGCGCCTGACCTTCGGCTTCTGAATATGTCCGATAACCTTGCGGTATCGGACATTCTGAAGGTATGCTGCGCCACGGTCTCAGGAACCGTGAACTCTGCGGGCAGACAATGGCACCGGAACGCGAGAACTCGACGTCACCACCCTCTGACACGGCAGAGGATGCCCATATCCATGAGAGTGATCAAGCGGCGCCTGAGCCCGTCACCCTGCCCGCCCATGTGGTCGGCTCCGGTACGCTTGACCGGTTGGTCGATACCGCCCGCGGCTACGCAGAGGCATCGGCAGCCGCAAATACGAACAAGGCCTACGCCGCCGACTGGAAACATTTCGCCCGCTGGTGTCGGCTGAAAGGCACCGATCCGCTGCCGCCGTCGCCCCAGATGATCGGGCTCTACCTGGCGGATCTGGCCGCTCCGGCGGGCAAGGCCCCACCGCAGGCGGCGGACCGTCCCGTTTCGGTCTCTACCATCGAGCGGCGCCTCTCCGGCCTGTCCTGGAACTATGCGCAGCGGGGTTTTGCCCTCGACCGCAAGGACCGCCACATCGCCACCGTCCTGGCCGGGATCAGACGCAAACATGCCCGCCCGCCGGTGCAGAAAGAGGCGATCCTGCCCGAGGACATTCTCGCGATGGTGGCCACCCTGGCCTTCGACCTGCGCGGATTGCGGGATCGGGCGATCCTGCTGCTGGGCTATGCCGGGGGCCTGCGTCGGTCGGAAATCGTCGGGCTCGACGTTCACAAGGACGACACGCCCGACAGCGGCGGCTGGATCGAGATCATGGAAGGAAGGCAGGGAGGCGGCGTCCTGCTGACCCTGAACGCCAAGACCGGCTGGCGCGAGGTCGAGGTCGGACGCGGCTCCAGGGAACAGACCTGTCCCGTACATGCGCTTGAGCAGTGGCTGCACTTCGGACGCATCGACTTCGGGCCAGTGTTCGCGCGGTGCTCGCGCGATGGCAAGCGCGCGCTCGGCACCCGCCTCAGCGACAAACACGTGGCGCGGCTGGTAAAGCGCACAGTGCTCGATGCCGGACTCCGGTCCGACTTGCCCGAAAAGGACCGCCTCGCACTCTTTTCCGGGCACAGCCTGCGCGCGGGTCTCGCGTCCTGCGCTGAGATCGACGAGCGCTACGTTCAGAAACATCTCGGCCATGCCTCGGCCGAGATGACCCGTCGGTATCAGCGCAGGCGCGATCGGTTCCGGGTCAACCTGACCAGGGCCGCAGGGTTGTGACGGTCAGCCGTCTGGCAGATAGGCCGTCAGGCTCTCGTGGGGACGCAACATGCGGAGGATCTCGCCCCCCTGCCCGCCCGGTAGATCACCGGATATGCTGCACTGGGATGGCGACGTATCGCGGCGATGAACTCATCGCGCTCCCGGTCGATCTCTGCAAAATCAACGAGCAGGTCGAAGCGTGCGGACAGGCGGTCCGCCTGCTCAGGCATCGCAACCGCCGACGCGCGAGACTTGACCGTCGCGGCGCTCTGTTGCGCAATGACGTTCAGGGGCCTGAAGCGCTTGCCTCTGGCGCCAGCGTCAGAGCACGTGCCAGAGCGACAATCCGCCCACGAGGATCAGGCTGAGCGCCCACACCAGATCGAGGTTGAACCAGCTTTTCGACAGGAATTTCAGGCCGAGCCAGCGGAAGACGCCATAGGCGAGCGCACCGCCCGAGAGCATCATCGCGGCCGTGTGCAGCAGCGCCACGGCGGCGGCAATGGTGACGTTGCCGCCGATCAGCGTGTCGGCGGCGGCGTGGCCGGTGTCGGTGTCGGTGTCGACCGTGCCGCATATCCCGAGATAGATCGGCACCAGCATCAGCCCCGCGCCATGCGCCATTGCCGCCAGGAACGACCAGAGCGCCAGCCGCGACGGCGGCACACGGGCCAGAAACCGGGGATGCCTGCGATTGATCAGCAGATAGAGCCCGAGGCCGATCACGAGGCAGGCCGCGCCGATCTGGATTTCGCGCTGCCATGCCGCGAGGGTCATCAGCGCCGAGAACGGAAAGAGGATCGCGGCCATGGCAAGCAGGTGCCCGCCCGCGAGGGCCAGCAATGCCATCCACAGGCTGCCGCGCTTGCGCTCCATCAGTGCGGCCGAGACCGCGAGCGGCCAGCCCATGCCGGGATTGACCCCGTGATAGATGCCCGAGGCGACGACGGCCCACCACAGGGCCGCCGTACTATTGAGGTCCGCCACGCCTCAGACGGAGGGGTAGCAGAAACTGTCGGTGGAACAGTCGCCGCCTTCGAGCCGGATCTGGTGGGCGCGGTAGCCCTTGGGGAACTCCACGTAGAACTCCGGATCCAGCGTCAGACCGCCGGTTTCGCCGACATGGGCCATCACCATCTGCCCGCCCTCGTCCTCGGGATAGAACTGATCGTCCCATGTGGAATAGAGCGAATTGGTCCAGTAGACGCGTTTGCCGTCGCGGCTGATCTCCACCATCTGCGGGCCGTAGGCAAAGCCCTTGCCATTGGGATGCGCGGTGCCGCGGGCGATGCCGCCAAGTTCGACCTTGCCCGCAAGCGTGGGCTTCATCGGGTCGCTGACATCGTATTGGTGCATCTCGCCGGTGCCCCAGCAGGCGACGTAGAGGTATTTGTCATCGAGGCTGAGGTCGATATCGGTGACCAGCGGCGGCACCGCCCCGAAGCCCTTGAGCAGGTCGGGCAGGTCATCGGCGGCGGCGGGGCGCGGCGGGATGGTGGCGGTCTTTTTCGCATCAAAACTGCCATCCGCCTTGCGCCACCATGTCCAGATCGAGCCTTCGAGATTGGTTGTATCGACCACCACGCCGCAAAAGCCGTAATCCTTGGCCGGGTCATGCGCCGGCCGAATCTCAAGCGCCATCTGGTGGTTTTCGCCAAGGTCGATGGTCTGCACATTCTTGCGCGCGCGCAGGTCCCAGAAATGGATGGAATGGCCGTATCTGTTGCCGAGCAGATCCTCGGCCACGATGCCGTTCTCGAATTGCGGCGGCAGGCCCCATTCGGAACTGACCATGTAGTTGCGCGGCAGGTTCCACCAGAAATCGTAATGCTTGTCCTGCGCGCCGCGATCCATCTCATAGCGGCCGAGGATTTCGAAGGTTTCGCAATCCATGATGAAGATGCCGGGCGGGCCGTCGGTGCCGTCCTCGCCGCCGCCACCCAGGGTGGAGACATAGATGCCCTCGGGGCCGCAATGGATGGTGTGCGGGCGCGAATAGCCGGTCCTGGCAAAGACCTCCTCGGGTTCGATGATCTTGTGGATCTTCGCCTTCAGCGGTTCCTTGACGTCGATGATGTAAATGCGGCTGGAGCGGATGCCGGGGATGATCAGGTAGCGCCGTTCAAGGAAGGCGTGACCGGAGAGCGGGCTGAGCGACGAGGAACAGGCGTTCCAGCCGAAATGGTGAAACTCGTCGCCGGTGTTGGGCATGATCACCTGATGGACGATCTGGCCGTAGCTCTTGGATTTGGGGTCAACATCCACCACGGCGAGGCCGTCCGGCTGGCTGCCATCGGGACTGAGCATCAGGGTGAAGGCGAGCTTTTCCGCCGGGGCCTCCATCGCCAGCTTGGGCGTGGCGTGAAATGTCGGGTCTGGCCGCAGGTTCATGGTTCAATCCTCCCTGAAAGCGCACCTGTCCTCCGCTTTACAGGCGCATCCCCAGCCTGTCACGGAATGCGCAATGCGGCAAACCCTTTGCCGCCGGTCAGGGGCGGCAGAGCGCCTTGATCCCCGCGACATGGGCGGGGTCGGCGGCCAGCGCATCGGCGGCCAGCGCGCGGGCAGTGCCGAGCGCGCTCTCGCCCTCGGGCGTGATCCGGTCGAAAAGGCCCCAGGCAAGTGCCGTTTCGGTGTCGATCCTCTGCCCGGCTATCAGGATCATCCGGGCACGCGCCGGGCCGATCAATGCGGTCAGGCGCGTGGGGTCGCTCGGTTGCGGCAGAAAGCCCAGTTTCATCACCGGGTAGAACGCCCCGGCCCCCGGCACGGCGACGCGGATATCGCAGGCCAGCACCATGCCCATCGCGCCGCCCGCCACCGTGCCGTTGAGCGCGGCGATGCTGAGGCCGGGAAAGGCGGCGATGGCGGTTGAGAGACGTTCCCAGACCGGGCTGGTGGCCAGCCCTGCGCGCACGGCCCCAAGATCGGCCCCGGCGGAGAACACCTTGCCCGCGCCGGTGAGGATGAAAACCTGTGCCTCAGATGCTGCGGCCTCGGCGATATCGGCAAGCGCCGCCAGCATCGCCTCGGTCAGCGCGTTGGCCTTGTCGGGGCGGTCGAGCGTGGCGATCCAGAGCGCGCCGTCCCTGTCGAGCCGGATCATCCGAGGCCGATCCGGCGGCGGATATCCTCGTCGCGCAGCGAGATTTCCTGGCCCAGGAACTCATCCGCCTCGGCGCTGCACATCCACAAGAGCGCCCTGGCGGGCCAGTCGGCGGGGATATGGTCGGACCAGTCGAGCGCGCTCACCGGGTTGACGCCGCTGGCCTTGATCTCGCGCTGCATGTCGGTGGCCACCGTGCCGGGCGAGAGGCCCATGATCCGCAGCCCCGCGCCACGCGCCTCGTGATCGGCGCAGCGGGTCAGCATCGCCGCCCCCGCCTTGGACGAGCAATAGGCGCTCCAGCCTTCCAGCGGATTGTGCGCCGCGCCGGAGCTGACGGTGAGGATGGTGCCGCCGCCGCGCTCTATCATGCCGGGCAGCGCGGCGTGCATGCCGTTGAAGACGCCCTTGAGGTTGATGTCGATGGCATGCGCCCAGGCGCCGGGGTCGACCTCCGAAATCCCGGCGATGGGCTCGATCACGCCCGCATTGTTGATCAGCACGTCAAGCTGGCCAAAGGCGGTATGACAGGCCGCGACTGCGGCCTCCATTTCCCAGTAGCGGCTGACGTCGCAGGGGATGGCGATGGCGCTGCGCCCGATCTCGCCCGCCAGGTCGGCGATGGCGTCGCGATTGCGCGCGACCAGCGCGACATTGGCCCCCGCCTCGGCAAAGACCCGCGCGGCGGCGGCGCCGATACCCTTGCTCGCGCCGGTGATCAGAACGCATTTGCCTTGCATGGTCATGGCTTGCCCCCTTTGGCCCTGTGATACTTTCCCCGTGATACGGAGCCTTGCATAACGGCGTGCGCGACGAAGTTCCAGCGACATCCTCCCTTGACCCCGCGCGCCCGAGGACCGAAGTTATCGGCAAACCGGATTTCGAAAAAGGTGCCTTACATGTCCTATCTTCGCCCGCTGGCCGCGTCGGCCCTCCTCCTCGGATTCAGCGGCACCGCCGCGCTGGCCGACCTGACCGCCGATCAGGTCTGGCAGGACTGGACAACCTATCTGGAGGAGTTTGGCTACCGCGTCACCGCTGACGAAAGCCGCTCCGGCGACACCCTGACGATCCGCGATCTCGCGATGGAGATGACCCTGCCCGACGGCGATGGCGCGGTGTCGATGCGCATGGGCCAGGTGGCGTTCGTCGAGAACGCGGACGGCACCGTGTCGGTCAACTTGCCGGAGAGCCTGCCGATCGCGATTGCCGCCACCGACGACGAGGCGCAGCAGGTCACGGCGGCGATGCAAGTGACGCATCAGGGGCTCGACATGGTGGTGTCGGGCTCGCCCGACGCGATGCGATACAGCTATGAGGCCGAGGCGCTGACCATGGCGCTGACCGATCTTCAGGCCGGGGACGAGACGCCCGAAATTCGTGCCGCCCAAATCCGGCTGGAGGATCTCAGTGGCTCCAGCAGCACCGCACAGGGCGAGAGGTCGCGCGCGGTGCAGCAGAACATGTCCGCCGGTCCGGTCACCTATGAACTCGATTTCACCGATCCGGTCGAGGGCGGCACGCTGGTCTTTTCCGGCTCACTGGCGCAAGCGACATTCGCAGGGTCTGGCGCGATCCCCGAAAGTTTCGATGCCGAGGATATGGCCGCCGCCCTGCGTGACGGGTTCCAGTTCGACAGCCGGATGGAATACCAGACCGGCAACACGGTCTACCGGTTCGAGAATGATGGCGATGTGCTCGAAGGGGCCAACAGTTCCGACAGCGGCACGCTGACCACCTCGATCGGTCCCGACGGCCTGCGCTATGGCGGCGCGGGCGAGGGCGTGACGATGGCGATCAGCGCCACCGACATGCCGTTCCCGATCAACCTGAGCATGGCGCGGATGGGCTTCGACATGGCCGTGCCGGTGATCGAGAGCGAGACCATGCAGGATTACGCGCTCGGGCTTGAGCTGATTGATTTCACCGTGCCGGATCAGCTCTGGTCGATGTTCGATCCGGGCGGGCAATTGCCGCGCGATCCGGCGACCCTGCGGATTGACCTCAGCGGCAAGGGGCGGCTGTTCTTCGATCTGCTCGACCCCGAGCAGGTGGAAAAGCTGGAGGACAGCGAGACCGCGCCGGGCGAGGTCGAGAGCCTGACCCTGCACGACCTGACGCTTGATGTGGCCGGCGCGACGCTGACCGGCGAGGGGGCGTTTACCTTCGATGCGACCGATACCGAGAGCTTTGGCGGCGCGCCCGCACCCGAGGGCGCGCTTGATCTGCGGCTGGTCGGCGGCAATGGCCTGCTGGACAAGCTCATCGCCATGGGTCTCGTGCCGCAGGATCAGGCCACCGGTGTGCGCATGATGATGGGGCTTTTTGCGCGCCCCGGCCCGGGCGAGGATGAATTGGTCTCCAAGATCGAAGTGACCGAGGACGGGCAAGTTCTGGCCAACGGGCAGCGGCTGAAATAGCCCGCGCGGCGTCAGGCGGTATCCACATCCTGCGGCACCGCCGCGCGTTCCTGAATGCGCCGCGGGCGCAATGCCAGCCCCAGGGCGCCCGGCAGGGCCGCCGCCGCGAGGAACATCACCTGCGCGCCCAGCGCATCGGCGGCGACCCCGGCAAGCGCCGGGCCGATCATGCTGCCGCCCGCCGTCGCAAGCAGGGCGGCGGTAAAGCTGAACGAGGGCAGCGCGGGAAAGAGCCGCTCCGACCATGACGCAAGCACCGCGCTGACCATCATCACATGCAGCCCCTGCAGCCCCGCCGACAGGACCAGCCCGGCCCATGTGCCGGGCATCAGCGCCACGAGCGCGAGCGAGCCACCCCCGGCCAGCATCAGCAGACGCAGAAGCGTCGCCAGCCCGAGCGCGGCATTGATCCGCGCGGTCGCCAGCCCCGCCAGACCGCAGAGCCCGTAGATCAAGAAGACCAGACCGGGGATGGCCGATGGCGACAGCCCCGCCAGACCGCCTGCGGCCCGAAGCTGATCGGCGGCAAACGAGATGTAGATCGCCGAGGTGGTGCCATAGACAAAGGCCACGGCAAAAAGCGGCAGGGCGGCGGCCTGGCACATCTCGTCCCAGGCCGCGCGGGGCCGGGGCGCGCCGCCAGGCTCCACATCGCGCAGTGCCGCCCAATTGGCCGCAAGCGCGATCAGGCTGGCCACGGCAAACCCCGCCCAGCAGACCCGCCACGACAGATCCGAAACCGCGAGTGCGAGCGCCGAAAGCCCGGCAAGGGCGACCCCGAGGCTGGTGCCTGTGCTGATCTCGGCGAGGGCCGTCGGGCGGTCCACATCGCGGATCTTGCGGTGCACCGCGTCGTTGAACGGGGTCCAGGCAAAGCCCGCGCTCGACCCCGCCAGAAAGACGCCGGGCGCGAGCATCGCGACACCTTGGGCGAGGGCGACCAGCGCCATGCCGGTCGCGGCGGCAATCAGGCCCAATGCCACCGGCGCACGTGGCCCGGCGCGCCCGAGCATCGCCTGCGCGAGCAGGAGTGCCACGAAAAAGCCGAGAAACCCAAGCCCCGAGACCATCCCGACGGTGGTGTCGGACAGCCCGAAGGCGGTCTTGAAGTCCGGCACGAACAGGCCAAACCCCATGCGCCCGGGGCCAAAGCTGATTGCGGTCGCGGCAAAACCGGCTGCCGAGAGGCTCTGGAAAATGGTCATGTTGCTCGGCCCCTTGTCGCGCGTGGTCGGGTCTGTCCCCGCGCGCCCCGCCGGGGATATCCCCGATGTGTGGCCTCGTGAATTATCTGCAAGAGGCAGCGCCCAGTCCTGCTTTTCGCGTGGCATGGCCTTGCACGATGGCGCGCCCCGGTCTACCTCAGACCGGCATTCAGGAGACGCCCATGCCCCAATCGCTCGATGATCTGTCCCATGCCCTGATCGGTGCCGCGCTGAACGCGGGGGCGCAGGCGGCGGATGCCATCGCGATCCGGGGCCAATCGGTGATCGTCGACATGCGCGGCGGCACGCTGGAGCAGGCCGAGCGCGCCGAGGGCACCGATATCGGGCTGCGCGTGCTGATTGGCGGGCGACAGGCCAATGTCTCGGCCTCCGACACAAGGCCCGAGACGATAGACGCGCTGGCCGCCCGCGCGGTGGCGATGGCGCGCGAGGCGCCCGAGGACCCCTATGCCGGGCTCGCCGCGCCGGAAGAGCTTGCGAAGGATTGGGATCTGGCGGCGCTGGAACTCTGCGACCCGGCGGCGGAGCCCGCGCCCGATGAGCTCATGCAGATGGCGCAGGAGGCCGAGGCGGCGGCGCTGCGCGTGGCGGGCGTGAACCAAGTGCAATCGGCGAGCGCCGCCTATTCCCACAATGCCGCGCATATCGCGACAAGCAACGGGTTTTCGGGCGGCTATGCGCGCACGGAAACAAGCCTGTCCTGCGTGGCCATCGGTGGCACCGGCACGGGGATGGAGCGCGATTACGACGCCGACAGCCGCGTCTTTGCCAGTGACCTGCGCGGCGCCGAGGAGATCGGGCGCATCGCCGGAGAGCGCACGGTCGAGCGGTTGAATGCCCGCCGCCCGCGCACCGGGGCCTATCCGGTGCTCTTCGATGAGCGCGTCGCGTCCTCGCTGATCGGGCATCTGCTGGTGGCGGCAAGTGGGGCGTCGGTGGCGCGGGGCTCGTCCTGGCTGATGAACCGGCTGGGCGAGCAGGTTCTGCCCGACGCGCTGTCGCTGCTGGAGGACCCGCACCGTCCGCGCGCCACTGGATCGCGCCCCTTTGACGCCGAGGGGCTGCCGACAGCAAAGCGTGCGATTGTCGAGAAGGGCAGGCTGATGGGCTGGACGCTGGACCTCGCCAACGCGCGCAAGCTGGGGATGCGCTCCACCGGCAATGCGTCGCGCGGGACATCCGCGCCGCCCTCGCCCGCGACGTGGAACGTGGCGCTGACCCAAGGGGCGCAGAGCCGCGACGACCTGATCCGCGAGATGGGCACGGGCCTCATGGTGACCTCGATGATCGGGGCGACGATCAACCCCAACACCGGCGATTATTCGCGCGGGGCCGCCGGGTTCTGGATCGAGAATGGCGAGATCGCCTATCCGGTCAATGAATGCACCATCGCGGGCAGTCTGCCCGAGATGCTGCGCACGGTAATTCCCGCCAATGACGCGCGCCCGCATCTGAGCCGCGTGGTGCCGTCGCTTCTGGTCAAGGGGCTGACGATTGCCGGCGAGTGATCTTTCCCTGCTGATCGAGGCCGCGCAGGAGGCCGCCGAGATCGCGACGCGCTATATCGGCGCGCCGCTCGATATCCGCGACAAGCCCGGCGGCGCGGGGCCGGTGACCGAGGCCGATCTGGCGGTCGATGCCGCCCTCAAGCAGATCCTGCGGGCGGCCCGGCCCGACTATGGCTGGCTGTCGGAGGAGACCGAGGACGATGCGGCAAGGCTGAGCGCCGAACGGGTGTTCATCGTCGACCCCATCGACGGCACCCGCAGTTTCATCGAGGGCAATGACATCTGGGCGCATTCCATCGCCGTGGCCGAGCGTGGCGTGGTGACGGCGGCGGCGGTCTATCTGCCGATGCGCGACAAGCTCTATGCGGCGGGCGCAGGGCTGGGGGCGACGCTGAACGACGTGCCGATCCGGACCACGACGCGGGCCGATCTGGGGGGCGCGTCGCTGCTCGCGGCGAACCCGGCCTTTGCGCCCGAGGTCTGGCGCGAGGGGCGCGCGCCGGAGGTGACGCGCGGCTTTCGCCCGTCACTGGCCTATCGCCTGAGCCTTGTTGCGGAAGGGCGCTATGACGCCATGATGACGCTGCGCCCGACCTGGGAATGGGACATCGCGGCGGGCGATCTGATCCTGCGCGAGGCGGGGGCGGTGACGTCCGACCGGCGCGCGGCAGCGCTCCGGTTCAACAACCCGGTGCCGCGTCTCGACGGGGTTCTGGCGGCCAATCCGGCGCTGCACGGCGCGCTGCACGCGGCGCTTGCCGACTGATCCCCCTCTGATCCCCCCTTGCACCCGGACGCGATCCGCGTCTAATGCGCGCGACTTATGATCAAAAAACAGGCAAACCATGCCCCGTTCCGACAACCTGACCGGCGCGCTCCTGATGATGGGGTCGATGGCGGCCTTTACGATAAACGACGCGATGATCAAGGGCCTGTCGGGGCAGGTGCCGCTGTTTCAGGTGATGTTCCTGCGCGGGGTGGTGACGACGATCCTCGTGGCGGGGATCGCCTGGCGGATGGGGGCGCTGACGCGGCGTCTTCCGCGCGAGGATTGGGCACCGGTGTTCTGGCGCATGGTGGGCGAGATCGGTTCAGCCTATTTCTTTGTCTCGGCGCTCTTCAACATGCCGATCGCCAATATCAGCGCGATCATGCAGGCGCTGCCGCTGACGATCACGCTGGCAGCCGCGTTGTTTTTCCGCGAGCCGGTGGGCTGGAAACGGATGTCGGCGATCCTTGCGGGGTTCATCGGCGTGATGCTGATCGTGCGGCCCGGCACCGAGGGGTTCAACGTCTATTCGGTTTACGGGCTTGCGGCGGTGGCCTTTGTCACGCTGCGCGATCTGGCGACGCGGAAGCTGTCGCGCGATGTGCCGTCGATGCTGGTGACGCTGATCACCTCGTTTTTCATCATGACGTTCTTCGGTCTCGCGAGCCTGACCGGCGAGTGGGCCCCGGTGGACGGGCGCGCGGCCCTGCTGATCGGCGGCGCGGCGGTGATGATCATCGGCGGCTATCTCTTTTCCATCATGGTGATGCGGGTAGGCGAGATCGGCTTTGTCGCGCCCTTCCGCTATACCAGCCTGATCTGGGCGCTGATCCTGGGTTGGGTGGTGTTCGGCGACTGGCCGCAGACCGTGACGCTGATTGGTGCGGCGATTGTCGTCGCCTCGGGCCTCTTCACGCTTTACCGCGAGGCGCAGGTCAGCCGACGGGCACGGGCGGCGCAGAAAAGACAGCTTTCACTTGGTCCTCGTCCACGTTGAACTGACGCTTGAAGAAGGCGCGGTCGGTGTCACTGAGCGGCTGCAAGCCACGCGGTTCGAAATTGGCGCCCGAATCGTTGTCGTCATGCTTGGAGCGCAGATACATCTTCGATGCCGGGTTGGAGATCATCGGCATTTCCAGATGCAGCTTGTGATGGCCGTAATTCATCACCGTGCGCGGGTCGCCGGGGCGAAAGAGAACAGCGAGACCGCAGGCCCAGAACGGGGACTGGACCTCTTCGGCATGGATGCCCTGATCCGAGAGGGCGACCGAGTAGCCGCGATTATACTCGAAGGCCACATTGCGCCACTTCTTGCGCATGCTCCGGCTGGCCTTGGCGGACCAGCGCAGGCTGCGGGTAAAGCCCACGGCGACCGCATCGTCATCGTCAAGCCGGAACTGGATCGACTCGTCCTCGTCCTCGCCCAACTCTTCCTTGATGGCAAGCTGCATGGCGCTGCGGTGACGCATCGGCGGCTTGGCCACAACCTTGATCTGCGGCACGGCGGCGGTCAGGTCGTGCAACCGGTCGCGATAGGGCTTTGGCAGGCTCTCGCCCACGACGATGAGAAAGGTAAAATCGGGGTTCTGCTGGTTGGCGATCGAGGGCAGCGTCAGGCATTCGAAATGGCGAAAGCGCAACTCCATGCGCGCGGGATCATAGAGATAGGTCTCGCGGTCCTCGATGCTGTCATGCATCCGCTTGAACCCGCCCTCGGCAGGGTAGGAGAACCGGCAAATTCCGATGACGCGCATTATCCAGTCACCCGCATTTACCCGTCTCCTTGCATGAAGATGAGAGTAGTCAAGCTACACGACCCCATTGAAACCATCCCGGCATATGGTGGCCCCATCTGTTTGCGGTCCTCCGGCCTTGAGACCGGGTTCCTGCCGCACCGCCCGCCCATCAATGTCCGCCCCGATACCGTGTCCTCCGCACAGGTGCAGCAAATGCGATCCGGTCACCAGCGTCAATGGCCTGTCGGAGGCAAATCTCACGCGCTGCCGCACCGGACCACCCTTGCCATCCCGACCGGGCCGCAGCCAGAGCGGGCAGACAGGCGCGTCGGCCGGTTTGTCTTGATCCTGCCCCGGAGTGCGGGCAAGAGACTGGTACAAAGGGTGAAGAAGACAAGGGGATGGGTGATGGAGGGTCAGCCGGATATCGTGCAGATGGCCATCAACCATGGTCTTCAGGGCCGGGATCTGCGCAGCGGCTGGCCGATCAGCCGCGCCGAATGACCGACGCGCTCGTCATAGGGGCCGGACCTGCGGGTCTGATGGCTGCGCGGGAACTCGCGCGCGCCGGTCTGCGGGTGACGCTGGCCGAGGCGAAGCCCTCCGTGGCGCGCAAATTCCTGATGGCCGGGAAATCCGGGCTGAACCTGACCAAATCCGAACCGTTTGAGACCTTCCTCAAAGCCTATGGCACCCGCGCCGAGGCCCTGCGCCCGATGCTCACCGGCTTCGGCCCGGACGCGGTGCAGCACTGGACGCACGAGCACGGTCAGGCGCTCTTCACCGGCTCCACGGGCCGGGTCTTTCCAAAGGTGATGAAGGCCTCGCCGCTGCTGCGCAGCATGCTGTCCGAATTGCACAGCTTGGGGGTCGAGACCCGCACCCGCTGGCGCTGGACCGGATGGGATGGCACAACCGCCCTCTTCGACACCCCCGACGGGCCACAGCGCCTCACCCCCACCGTCACCGTGCTCGCCTGCGGCGGCGCAAGCTGGGCGCGGCTCGGCTCGGATGGCGCATGGGCGGCGCATCTCGCCCCCGACACCCTCGCCCCCTTCCGCCCCGCCAATATGGGCTTTCTGGTGGACTGGTCAGCCCACATGACCCCGCATTTCGGCAAACCCGTCAAAGGCGTGGAACTCCACGCAGGTCCATCCCGCTCGCGCGGCGAATTCGTGATCTCCGCCAGCGGGCTCGAAGGCGGCGGTCTCTACGAGATCAGCGCCGCCCTGCGCGACGGCGCCCCGCTCACGCTCGACCTCGCACCCGACCTCTCAGCCACCCAAATCGCCGCAAGACTGGCCAAGGCACGCCCCCGCGACAGCCTGAAAAACCGCCTGCGCAAGGCCCTCGACCTCGACCCGGTAAAATGCGCGCTGGTGATGGAGTTTGCCCGCACCCCCCAAGACCTGCCCGCCACGCTCAAGGCGCTGCCCGTCCCCCTCCTCGGCCCCCGCCCGATGGACGAGGCGATCTCCACCGCAGGCGGCCTACGCCTCGACGCCCTGACCGACAGCCTGATGCTGCGCACCCGCCCCGGCACCTTCGCCGCCGGCGAAATGCTCGACTGGGAGGCCCCCACCGGCGGCTACCTGCTGACCGCCTGTCTCGCCACCGGTCTCTGGGCCGGCCGCCACGCGGCGGCCTACGCTCAGGGCAATGCCGCCGCCCGCTGAAACCCGGGCCGCGCCATCATCGCGTCGAGATATTCGGCCAGCCGCGCAGGCGGGTCCGGAAAGCCCGCCTTGCCCGCCCACATCAGGCAATGCGCCAGCAGGATATCGGCGATGGTCATGGTCTCGCCCTGCAGGAACGGCCCCGCGAGCGCCGCCTCCAGCCCGTTGACATTGCGCGCATATTCCCACTTGAGCGACTCCTTGACCGCAGGCACCCGGTGCTCCTCGGGCAGCACGAAGGAATGCCGCGCCGCCGTCCACAGCACCGCGTCGACCTCATCGAGGATCTGATGCGTCAGCGCATCCTGCCGCGCCCGCGCAGGCGTACCGGCGGGATGCGTCATCCGGCCATGCTTGTCGGCAAGATAGGTCATGATCGCACTGGAATCGGTCAGCACCTGATCGCCCTCCCGCAGCGCCGGGATCTTCCCCGACGGGTTCACCGCCAGCGCCTCCGCCGAACGCGGCGCGACGGGCAGGTGATTATACTCCAACCCCATTTCCTCCAGCAGCCAGAGCACACGAAAGGCCCGGCTGGCCCGCGATCCGATAACGTCATACATGGAACGGTCCCCGTTTGGTTGGTGTCGCGGCAGCATTGCGCAATGAGCAGGCGAAGGCAACGGCGGCAGGACGGGTCATGTAGGCCTGCGCAAGCGTGGTCGTGAATGGCCTGAAGCGGTCGTTGGACTGAGCCGCGCATCGTCGTGCCGCGGTGTGGCGATCCAACGTCCGTTTTGTAGCGCTTTATATCAGCCAAGCCCGAAATACCTCCGAGCGCAGAGCAGGTTGCAGCCAAATCGCCGCGCCGGGGGGCGGCACGGCGATGCGCGGCGGGCTTCGCCCTTGATTCCGCGCAGGGGCATACCGGCGAAGGTCCACTTCAGGCCCAGACCTTCTCTTTACGACAGCCCCCAGACAAAGCTGGTATAGTGGCTCCGGTGCGAACCTGCGATCCGCGCGCGCCTCATGCCTCTCGCGCAGCCACCTCGCTTACCCAAGCCACCTGACGCGGTAGGCAGATGGTCTGTAGATCGTAGCGCGCCCGGATCAGGTCGCGGGCGGACTGCCCCATGCGGCGCCGCGCGGCCTCGTCCCCCAGCAGGGTGCAGACCTCGCTCACGAGGGCCTCGCCGTCGAAGAAATCCACCAGACGCCCGGTCTCGTCATGGGTGATGACCTCGCGCACCGGCTCGGTATCGCCCGCCACGATCGCCGCACCGCAACTCATCGCCTCCATCAGCGACCAGCTGAGCACGAAGGGATAGGTGAGATAGACATGCACCCGGCTGACCTGTAACAGCCGCAGAAACTGGTCATAGGGTATCCTTCCGAGGAACTGCACGCGCGCCCAGTCGGCGTCGGGGATCTGCCCGCGCACCTCGTCGATGAAGATCTGCTTCCAGGTCTGCCCGTTGGGCGGGCGCGCGCCATAGCTCACCTCGTCGCCGCCGACGATAAGGACGCGGGTCTTCGGGCGTTCGCGTAGCAGCCGGGGCAGGGCGCGCATGAAGACATGGTAGCCGCGATAGGGCTCGAGGTTGCGGTTGACGAAGGTGATCACCTCGTCGTCGCGGGTCAACTCGCCCGCGCCCTCCACCTCGAGCCGCACATCGGGGAGCGGGCAGGCGGTGAGTGTGTCGATGCCGTCATGGCTGACGGTGATGCGGTCGCGGAAGGGCTGCGGAAAGGTGTCGGCCTGAAACCGGGTCGGGCTGATCCCGGCATGGCCCTGCTCGAAATGCAGCATGTTGTTGAGGTTCTTGAGCCGGATGCGCAGGGCCTCGGTCTCGGGGGTCTTGCTGGCGAATTCAGGATCGAAATTCAGATGCGGCCAGCCTGCGATGTGGTAGAGTTCGCAATAGAGCCCCATGCGCGCGTCGGGCCAGACATCGCGCAGGAAAAGCGATTCGCCCCAGCCGGGATGCGCGAGGATGAGATCGGGCGCATAGCCCTTGTCGCGCAAGGCACAGGCCGCGTGATAGCACGCCTCGCCGCGCGTCACCTTGGTATCGAGATCGACCAGCCACGGGTGCAGCTTCTGCCCCTCGCGCTTGGGCAGGCCATAGGGGATCACGCGCACCCCCTGCCAGGTCGTGGCCTCTTTCACCCGCAGCGTCAGCGCCACGCAGTGATGCCCCTGCCGGGCGAGAAGCGGGGCCAGATGCTTGTACTGGCCTGGGAAATTCTGATGGATGAAAAGGATCTTCATGGATATGCCCGTCTTGTGCCCCTGACAGGCTTATAGTCACGCCGGGCCAGCCCCGCAAAGCCCCGCATTTTTGCAGCCGGAGTCTGGACCCGCCCCACACAAGCGCCTATCACCCGTTCCAACAACTGACAGAGCAAGAGAGGCCCGGCCCATGTCGCGCTATGCACCGGCGGAAATCGAAGCGAAATGGCAACAGGCGTGGCAGGAGGCGGACATCTTCCGCGCCCGCCGGGATGAGGCCAGACCGAAATACTACGTGCTGGAAATGTTTCCCTATCCGTCGGGGCGCATCCATATGGGCCATGTGCGCAACTACACGATGGGCGACGTGGTGGCGCGCTACAAGATCGCGACCGGGCATAACGTGCTGCACCCGATGGGCTGGGACGCCTTCGGCATGCCCGCCGAGAATGCCGCGATGGCGAGCGGCGGTCACCCCAAGGACTGGACCTACGCCAATATCGCCACCATGCGCGACCAGATGAAGCCCCTGGGCCTCAGCATCGACTGGAGCCGAGAGTTTGCCACCTGCGACCCCGAATATTACGGCCAGCAGCAGGCGCTTTTCCTCGATTTCTACGAGGCGGGCCTTGTCTATCGCAAGAACGCGGTGGTGAACTGGGACCCGGTCGATATGACCGTGCTCGCCAATGAGCAGGTGATCGACGGCAAGGGCTGGCGCTCGGGTGCCGAGGTGGAGCGGCGCGAGTTGACGCAATGGTTTTTCCGCATCTCGGACTTTTCCGAGGAGTTGCTCGAGGCGTTGGACGGCCTTGACGACTGGCCCGCCAAGGTGCGGACCATGCAGGAAAACTGGATCGGCAAGTCGCGCGGGCTGCAATTCGCCTTTGGCCTGAATGACGGCCCCGACGGGCATGACCGGGTGGAGGTCTACACCACGCGCCCCGATACGCTGATGGGGGCGTCGTTCATCGGAATTTCGCCCGATCATCCGCTGGCGCGCCAACTGGAGCGTGAGCGCGAGGATGTGGCGGGGTTCTGTGTCGAGGCCCGCAAGGGCGGCACCACCGCCGAGGCGATTGAGAAGGCCGAGAAGCTGGGGTTCGACACGGGTCTGACCTGCCGCCATCCGTTCGACACGGCGTGGGAGTTGCCGGTCTATATCGCCAATTTCATCCTGATGGAGTACGGCACTGGGGCGATTTTCGGCTGCCCGGGCCACGATCAGCGCGACCATGATTTCGCGCGTAAATACGGCCTGCCGATCATCGACACCTTCCTGCCGCTTGACGCGGAGCACGACATCGAAGCCGCGCCTTACGTGCCGCTTAAATCCGAGCGTGTGCGCTATACAAGGCTGGTCGCGGGCAAAGAGGTGCAGACCGGCGAGGCGGGCGTCGGGGCCGCGATTGATTTCTGCGAGGCCAATGGCGTGGGACAGGGTGTCACCAAGTTCCGCCTGCGCGATTGGGGTCTCAGCCGTCAACGCTATTGGGGTTGCCCGATCCCGGTTGTGCATTGCGACGCCTGTGGCGTGGTGCCCGAGAAGAAAGAGAACCTGCCGGTGCAACTGCCCTATGACGAGGGCGGCACGCCGATTGATTTCTCTATCCCCGGCAACCCGCTCGACCGGCACCCTACGTGGCGCGACTGTGCCTGCCCGGCCTGTGGTGCGCCCGCGCAGCGCGAGACCGACACGATGGATACTTTCGTGGATTCGTCGTGGTATTACGCCCGGTTCACCGCGCCCCGTGCCGAGACGCCCACGGATATGGCCGAGGCCGAGTACTGGATGAACGTGGACCAGTATATCGGCGGGATCGAGCATGCGATCCTGCACCTCTTGTATTCCCGCTTTTTCGCCCGGGCGATGCGGATTTGCGGGCATCTGCCCGACAAGGCGATCGAGCCGTTCGATGCGCTGTTCACGCAGGGCATGGTGACGCACGAAGTTTACTATACGAGAAAAAAATTCCGTCGAGAAATCGAAGTCGAGGGCAAAGCGGCTGAAGCTGGAGTTACACAAGCAGTTTTTCGGTTTCCTGAAGAGGTTGTCACCGGGGAATACAACGGAAAGCGTGTCGGTGTGTTGACGAACGACTTTGATGAAAGACTCTCGTTTGTCGAAAATTACGAAGCGGTGAAAGATGACGATGAACGGCGAGTCGACGTCATCCCATCTGTAAAGATGTCCAAATCCAAGAAAAACGTCGTCGACCCCTCCACCATCATCGCGGAATACGGTGCCGATACTGCGCGCTGGTTCGTCCTCAGTGACAGCCCGCCCGAGCGCGACGTGGAATGGACCGCCTCGGGTGCCGAGGCCGCGCATCGCCACCTTGCCCGCGTCTGGCGGCTGGCGGCAGAGGTGGAGAGCGCCCCCGAGGCGGCCACGCCAGAGGCCGATGCGGCGCTCCTGCGCGAGATGCACAAGACGATCGACGAGGTGACCAAGGGCGTGGACAGTTTCGGCTTTAACGCGGCCATCGCGCGGCTTTATGCCTTTACCAACACGCTGGCGAAATCGCAGGCGGGGCAGGCGGCCAAGACCACCGCCGCGCGCACGCTGGCGCAGCTGATGTCGCCGATGACGCCGCATCTGGCCGAGGATGTCTGGGCGATGCTGGGCGGTGAGGGGCTGGTGGCCACCGCGGCCTGGCCCAAAGCCGACCCCGCCATGCTGATCGACGCCACCGTGATCCTGCCCATCCAGATCAACGGCAAACGCCGGGGCGAGCTGTCGCTGCCCGCCGACATGGAGAAATCCGAGGTTGAAAAAGCAGCACTTGCGCATGAAGCTGTGCAAAAGGCCCTTGCCGGGGGCCAGCCCAAGAAGGTGATCGTCGTGCCGGGACGGATCGTGAATGTCGTCGTATAGCCGCCGCCTCCTGCTCTGCGCGGGGTTTGTCCTGCTGGCGGGCTGCGGTTTTGCGCCGGTCTACGGGCCGGGCGGCGGCGGCACCGCGCTCATGGGGCGGGTGGAGGTGACCGAGCCTGACACGCGCGCGGGCTTCCTTCTGACCCGAGAGCTTGAAGGCCGCCTAGGCCGGGCCTCGGGGGCGCGCTACGAGTTGCGGCCGCGCATCACCCTTGCCACCGAGGCCATCGCCATCGACCGCACCAACGTCTCCTCGCGGTTCAACATGCTGGGCCGGGTCCACTATGCGCTTCTCGACCGGCAGACCGGGGCGAGCGTCACGACCGGGATGGTCGAAAACTTCACCGCCTTTTCCGCCGCGGGCAGCCCGGTGGCGACGCAGGCGGCCGAACGCGATGCCGAGCAGCGGCTGATGACCATCCTGGCCGATCAACTGGTCACCCGCCTGATCGCCACCATCCCCGATCTGGCGCAATGAAGCTGAGCACGCGCGACGCGGCCCGTTATTTCGCCAAGCCCGAGGCACATCGCACGGGGCTGTTGATCTACGGTGCTGACGCGATGCGCGTGGCGCTGAAACGGCAGCAGGTGATCGCGGCGCTGCTTGGTCCCGACGCCGAAGAGGAGATGCGCCTGACCCGGATGTCCGGCGGCGATCTGCGCAAGGATGCCGCCCGGCTGATCGATGCGATCAAGGCGCAGGGCTTCTTTCCGGGGCCGCGCGCGGTGTTTGTCGAGGACGCCAATGACGCGGCCACTGACGCTATTCTGGCGGCGCTGAGCGACTGGCAGGAGGGCGATGCGCAGATCATCGTCACCGCCGGACAGCTCAAGGCGACATCGAAGATCCGCAAGGCGTTCGAGGCGCATCCCAATGCCTATGCCGTTGGAATTTATGATGAACCGCCCTCGCGCGAGGAGATCGAACGGGTGCTGGGAGAGGCCGGTCTGCGCGACATTCCCGGCCCGGTGATGAATGACCTCACGGCGCTCGCCCGCGATCTCGACCCCGGCGATTTCCGGCAGACGATGGAGAAGCTGGCGCTTTACAAGCTGGGCGAGGATGGGCCTTTGTCGTCGGAGGATATCGCCGCCTGCGCGCCCGCCTCGACCGAGGCCGATCTGGACGACATCCTCAATATCGTGGCCGAGGGGCGCGCGGGCGAGATCGGTCCGGTGCTGCGGCGGTTGAAGGCGCAGGGGGTGCAGCCGGTGGGGCTGTGCATCGGGGCGACCCGGCATTTCAGGGCGCTTTACACCGCCGCGTCCGATCCCGGCGGGGCGGCGCAGGGCATCGCCCGGATGCGCCCGCCGGTCTTTGGCCCGCGCCGCGACCGCATGCTGGGCCAAGCGCAGGGCTGGGGGGCGGAGAAGCTGCAACAGGGGCTGACGATCCTCACCGACACCGATCTGCAACTGCGTTCGGCGGCGCAGCGCGCGCCCGAGATGGCGCTGATGGAGCGGGCGCTCATCCGGTTGGCGATGCTGGCGGGGCGGTGAGCGGGGTGGGTTGAAACCCCACCCTACGGGCGGTACGAATCAGGGTTAACGCATTGGAAAACGGGAAGAGTCCGGTTCGGTATCGCGTCGGTATCCTGTCGGTATTGCGTCGGTGCGGATTTCGCCGGAGGCGGGGTTAACGCCGCGCGCGCTGGACAGCGGGGGACGGGCGGGGCAGGGTTCGGGGTGATGAGTGAGAGTGTGGACATAACAGACCGGGAGAGCCTTGAGGCGTGGCTGAAGGATCAGCCGCGCGAGGTGGCGGTCTGGATCGCGTCACGGGCGGCGGCAAGAGTGTTGCCGGTGTGGTGGGATGCCGTGCTGACCGAGGAATGGGCGCGCAAACGTGATGTGACAGCTCTGCCGGTTTTGCGCAGCGTCGTGATCTCTTCGGTTGCGGCTCTTGTGCGAACCGACAATATCAGAGAAGCCCAAGCAGCCGCCCGCGCCGCCGCCTTCGCCGCTGCCGACGCCGCCCACTTCGAAGCCGGAGCCTACGCAGCCGCTCACGCCGCCGCCGCCGGCTCTGACGCCGAAGCCCAAGCCATCGTCACCGCCGCCCACGCCGCTGCCGCTTACGCGGCCGCCGCCCTGTGGGAAACTGTCCGAACCGACGCAGGACACGCGGCGGGGCGCGATATCCCAGATGCCTTAGCGCTTTGGTCTGAGGGCATGGGACCGCTAGCAAAGGAATGGGGCTTGATCAAATCGCAACTCTCGAAATCGTCTGATGTGCCCGACTGGCAATTCTGGATCGACTGGTATGAGTCCCTTCTCGACGGTCGGCCCATGCTGGGGGATGTGGGCCGCACATGGGACATGCTGGAGCAGATCGCCCTCATTGACCCCGAGACATGGGACAAGGGGCCGGAGGTGGTGACCCCGGTGATCCGGGGAATTTGGGAGTTGCACCGCCTGCGCGCGGAGGTGGCGGCGCTGCAGGCCGAGAAGGCGGCGTTTCTGGCGGCGCGGGCCTCGGAGGTGCAGCGGGGTCATAATCAGCCGCCCGAGGGATTGGTCGATGACGCGCCGGAGGTGGCGCGGCAGATCACAATCATCTGGGATGGTTTGGACGAGGCGCGCGAAGAGTTGGAGCGGGACGCGCCGGACAAGGGCCGGTTGCGTGCCATAGCGGAGCAAATCTTGGCGGCGCTCAACGCGGTTGTCGGCTATTGTTCAAAGGTCGCGGATGCAATGGTGATATCGGCTGCCAAGATTGGCGGCGGCGCGGTTGGCACGGCGGTGCTCGACCAAGTGGCAAACAACGGGCGTCTGATGCAGTTTGCGAAGGACTTGCTCGCCTTTGGCGGCGGGTGATTGGCGCGGTGGGTCGGAAACCCACCCTACGCCGCCTGTATCGGGTGGGTTTCGAATTCCCTCTTTGCGTACAAGCGTGTCTTGGAATGGGGTAAGTGGCCTGAAGTGGTCGTTGGACTGAGCCGCGCATCGTCGTGCCGCGGTGTGGCGATCCAACGTCCGTTTTGTAGCGCTTTATATCAGCCAAGCCCGAAATACCTCCGAGCGCAGAGCAGGTTGCAGCCAAATCGCCGCGCCGGGGGGCGGCATAACGGCGAAGGTCCGCTTCAGGCCACTCACGACATACCTTTCAACCCAAGGCTCTACAAAAGGCCGCTCCGAATCTCAGCACGAACCCGGGCCTTTTTCCACGCGGATCGCACCTCAGTCATCCACTGGCGCGTGATCATGCTCGCACAACTCGTGATCGGCAAGCGACGCAAGCACATAGCATTCGCGCGAGACGCCCGTGCCAGTGCAGCCCTCGGTGATCCGCTCCAGCTCTGCCTCAAGCGCCTGCAGGCGGCGGATTTTCTGACGGACAGCGTCAAGCTGATCCTGCGCTATGCCGGTCGCGGTCTTGCAGCAGCGGTCCGGATGATCCTGCAACTCGATCAGCGACGAGATTGCCCCGAGCGAGAACCCCAGATCGCGGGCGTGCCGGATGAAGCGCAGGCGTTCCAGATCCGCCTGTCCATAGCGCCGCTGATTGCCCGCACTGCGCAACGGCGCGTCAAGCAGCCCGCGCGCCTCGTAATAGCGGATCGTGGGCACCTTGACGCCGGTCTGCCGCGCCAGGTCGCCAATCGAGAAAAACATCGCATCCCCCTCTTGAAGCTCTAGTCGCTAGAGAGATTACATTGCGTGCAGGCAAGATGCAAAGGAGGCCCCGGAATGGCGGGATGCTGTGACCACGATGTGCGGTTCGAGGGTGTGTCGACGGCCTACAAGCGGCGGCTCTGGCTGGTGATCGCGATCAACGCGGCCATGTTCGCAGTCGAGATGAGCGCTGGTCAGGCGGCACAATCACAGGCACTCAAGGCCGACGCGCTCGATTTTCTGGGCGACGCGCTGACTTACGGGCTGTCGCTGGCGGTGATCGGACTGTCGGTGCGTGTGCGTGCCACGGCGGCGCTCGTCAAAGGGTTAAGCCTGATGGCGATCGGGCTCTGGGTGCTGGGAACGACGCTCTACCGCGTGCTCTATATCGGTGTGCCAGAGGCCGAGATCATGGGGCTCATCGGGTTTCTGGCGCTCGCGGCCAATGTGACGAGCGTACTCTTGCTTATGGCCTACAAGGATGGCGACGCCAATGTACGCTCGGTCTGGCTGTGTTCGCGCAACGACGCCATCGGGAATGTGGCGGTGATGCTGGCCGCCCTCGGAGTCTGGAGCAGCAGCACCGGATGGCCAGATGTGATCGTGGCCGGGTTCATGGCCGCCCTCTTTGTCAACTCGTCAGTGCAGATCATCCGGCAATCGCTGCAAGAGCGGCGCGAGGCCGCGCCTGAGGCTTAGAATTGGGCGGCCTGAATGCGCAACTGCCGCGCGCGGTTGAGAATGGCATCCTCGACCGCGCGTTCGGTGGCGGCATCGACCGGCCCGCTGCGCGATTGCAGCGCCACGTTGAGGGCGCGCGCATCGAGCGCCGGGTCACTGATCAGGATCGTCGCGCGATAGGCCTGGCTGCCACCCGGCGGCGTGCCGAAGCCGGTCGTGATCACGCCGGTAAAGGGATCGGCGGCCTCGACGGGCAGGAAATCAAGCACCTGCAGCGAGGCGGTCCAGAGGAAACGGTTGACCTTGACGGTATCCCCGGGGCCGCGGAAAATATCGAAAAGCGACCCGTTTCCTGGGTCTGCCTCGCGTTCGCGCCCACCCTTTACGCGCATGGCCTCTTCATCGAGTGTCGCTTCCCCGCAGGCGCTCAGGATGCCGAGGCCAATCAGCATGATGCAGGCCAATTTTGTGCGCGACTGGGTCATGTCACCGTCCGAGATTGTTTCCACCCTACTATCCAAGCCGGGCGACAGGGGCAAGCCGTTTGCGGTGCGACCTGCCGATGTGCGCTTGTGCGCAGGGCCGGGGCTGTGGCATGTCACGAGCAAAGCACCGGACAGGAGGACATCCATGGGTCTGCAGGAGATCAGAGAACGCGTGCGCAGGGCCGCCGAGAACGCCGGGCGGGCGCCCGAAACTGTGGAACTGATCGCCGTATCCAAGGTGCAGGCCGACGCGCGGATCGAGGCGGTGCTGCGCGAGGGTCATCGGGTCTTCGGCGAGAATCGGGTGCAGGAAGCGGCCGGGAAATGGCCGGGCTTTCGCGAGCGGTTCGACGGAATCGCCCTGCATCTGATCGGGCCGCTGCAGACCAACAAGGCGCGGCAGGCGATGGACCTGTTTCAGGCGATCCACTCGGTCGATCGCCCGAAACTGGCCAAGACGCTGGCGCGGCTCGCGCAGGAAGAGGGAACCTGCCCTGATCTCTTTATTCAGGTCAATACTGGAGAGGAGCCGCAGAAGACTGGCATCCTGCCTGCCGATACGGACGCGTTCGTCGCCGAGTGCCGGACGCTCGACCTGCCGATCAAGGGCCTGATGTGCATCCCCCCCGTCGAGGAAGAGCCGAGCCTGCATTTTGCGCTTCTGTCGAAAATGGCCGCGCGCAACGGGCTCGATGGTCTGTCGATGGGAATGAGCAGCGATTTCGAGCAGGCGATCGCGCTTGGCGCCACGCATGTGCGGGTCGGCTCGGCGATCTTCGGGGCGCGCGACCACGGCTGACGTGTCGGCCCGCCCCGGCCTCAGCCTTTGGGCGAGAGCCCCGACAGGCCGGTCCGCGTTATCCGTCGGCGCGAGGCCTGCAACCCCGCCTCGAAGCCTTCGGCATCGCCGTAATCGACGAATTGCGCGTAATAGGCATGGATCGCACCTACGCGCGCGGCATGCTTGATCGGGCACCAATAGGCCTCGGTCCGGCCCGCGATCTCCTGGACGTAGCCGATAAGCCCGTTGCAATAGCCGCAATAGACGCAGTTGAGCTTTTGCAGCGCGTTGAGATAGGCGAGGTGGTGACGGTCCACCCGGATGAAATCGGCACGGCGCACCTTGTCGATGCCATAGGCGGGAAAGCACACTGCCTGATAAACGGTCACGAAAAGGTCGAGCAACACGAAGGGCACGATCACGCTGTAGATCACCGGGGCGGTGATCACCGTCAGGGGACGGGCCTCGCGCAGGAAGGTCGAGAGCCGCACGCGCATCTCGCGGTGACGGCGGCGCACCTCGGCCTCGAACACGACGCGCCCGTTTTCGAAACTGTAACGAAAGGCGGCGCGGCGGCGGCTGAACTCCTCCTCCAATTCATCCTGCAACTCGCGGATGCGGGTCAGGAGTTTCTCGGTCGCGGTCATGGCAGCCTCCGGAGATGGGCGGTGAATGCCCAGCGTAGCCTCACAGTGTGAAAACGCAACGCGGCATGGTGCGAAAAGCCCGGTCAAGGCCCAACCAGAGATTGATATTCCATACTGCATTTGTTCTACATGGGGGATACAAGGACCGCACCCATGCCACACCCCGCGTCGGACGACCTGCGCACCTTTCTGAGCGGCCAGCGTTTTGCCACCGTGATGGCGGATCCGCCCTGGCGGTTCACCAACCGGACCGGCAAGGTCGCCCCCGAGCACAAGCGCCTGTCGCGCTATCCGACGCTGGAACTCGAGGACATCTGCGCCTTGCCCGTCGCAGAGCATCTCGAGGAGACCGCGCATTGCTATATCTGGGTGCCCAATGCCCTGTTGCCGGAAGGGTTGCAGGTGCTCGCGGCCTGGGGCTTTACCTACAAGTCGAACATCATCTGGCACAAGATCCGCAAGGATGGCGGCTCGGACGGGCGCGGCGTCGGCTTCTACTTTCGCAACGTGACGGAGATCCTGCTCTTTGGCACGCGCGGCAGGAACGCCCGCACGCTGGAGGCCGGGCGGCGGCAGGTCAATCTCTTCGCCACCCGCAAACGCGAGCATTCGCGCAAACCCGACGAGCAATATGACATCATCGAAGCCTGTAGCCGACGGCCCCATCTGGAACTGTTCGGGCGCGGGCAGCGCGAGAACTGGACGGTCTGGGGCAATCAGGCCGACGCCGATTACAAGCCGAGCTGGAAAACCTACACGTACAATTCCGGCGTGGCCGCCACCGAGTAGCGATGTGCAATCTCCGAAGCAATTCCGGAAAAAGCGGATAGTTTTTCGGTTCGGAATTTCTCCGAATCAAATACTTAAGGCATTTTTGGCGGGCCATGGGGCCGGAGCGATTGATCCGGGCTTCATCCTCACGCGCGGCAGCACGCTCGACAGCGGCTGTTCCGCAGCCTCGGCAAGGTTCCTGAATAGGGCTGGACGAAGAGGGCAAGGAGCTTGTCGTGCGGACATACCGTGCCTCGACCACGTGGATGGTCACGCGGCGCTACCGGCTCTTTGCCGGGCGCAATGGCAGCTTCCCGAAGCTGGGGATCGCGGGATCACACCAGATTGCGTCGCCGAGGGGCGAGGGCACCCGAAGGCGCCCTCACGCTTTGGTCGCTCAGGTGATATCGACCAGTTCGATGGCAAAGGTCAGATCCTTGCCCGCGAGTGGGTGATTGGCATCGAGCACGACCTGCTCTTCGGTCACGTCGACCACCGTCACCGGCATCACCTGCCCCTGTGGCGTCTGCACCTGCAATTGCGTACCCAGATCAAGCGGGATATCCTCGGGAATCTCGGCGCGCGGCACGGCCTGCTGCGCGTTGGGGTCGGGATGGCCATAGGCCTGATCGGCGGGCACCTCGACGGTCTTCTTTTCGCCGACGGCCATGCCTTCCATCGCGGCATCGAGGCCGGGGATGATCTGGCCCGAGCCGACCACGAATTCCAGCGGATCGCGGCCCTCGCTGGAATCGAAGGTCTGACCATCGGTCAGCGTGCCGGTATAATGAACGCGAACTGTATCGCCCGATTTGACTTGCGTCATGGCTGTTCCAATCTGTTTGGGTGTTTTGAGGGGTGAGTTTGCAAGGCCGCGCCGGTCGCGCGGGTGCTTGTGTGGCTGTCGCGAATCGTAACCGCCCATGGCCGGATTTGCAAACCGATCCTTGGCCGCTCACTTTGCCGTATGCGCTTCAGGTCTTTCCCCCCCGCCCCGTCCATGCCAGTCTGCGCGCGAAATCACCCGCACCATCACCCAAGAGGGGATACCATGCCGATCACCACCTGCATTTTCGACGCCTATGGCACGCTCTTCGACGTCGCCGCCGCCGCGCGCAGTGCCGCGTCTGAGCCGGGGCGCGAGGTCTTTGCCCGCCACTGGCCCGCAATCGCCGAGAAATGGCGCCTCAAGCAGTTGCAATACACCTGGCTGCGCGCCGTCATGGGCGAGCATGTAGGCTTCTGGCAGATCACGCAGGACGGGCTCGACTGGGCGCTGGAGGCCGAAGGGCTACAGGAGGACAGCGAACTGCGCGAACGCCTGCTGCAACTTTACTGGGAACTGGCGACCTACCCCGAAGTGCCTACCATGCTCGCCGCCCTCAAGGAGGCCGGCAAGGACACCGCGATCCTGTCGAACGGCGCGCCCGACATGCTCGACGGGGCGGTGAAATCGGCCGGTATCGGCGCGCTTCTGGATGATGTGCTCTCGGTCGAGAGCGTCGGCATCTTCAAACCCGCGCGCGTGGTCTATGACCTGGTCGGGCAACGCTTTGGCTGTGCCCCCGAAGAGGTGCTTTTTGTCTCCTCCAACGGCTGGGACGCCTGCGCCGCTGCCGGGTATGGCTTCAACACCGTCTGGGTCAACCGCGCGGGCGATCCCGTGGACCGCCTGCCTGCCGCCCCCGACCGGCAACTGACCGACCTCTCCGGCATCCCCGATCTGGCGCGCGGCTGATGGCGCATTTCACCACCTCCGACGGGCTCTCGCTCCATTACACCGATGCGGGCCATGGCCAGCCGGTGCTCTGCCTTGCGGGCCTCACCCGCAACAGCGCCGATTTCGGCTTTCTCACCCCGCACCTGTCGGGCTGTCGGGTGATTTGCATGGATTATCGCGGGCGCGGGCAATCTGACCATGCAAGCGATTTCATGTCCTACAACATCCTGCAAGAGGGACAGGATGCGGTCGAATTGCTCGATCATCTCGGGATCGACCGCGTCACCCTGATCGGCACGTCGCGCGGCGGGCTCATCGCCATGGCGCTCGGCCACACCGCCCATGACCGCCTCGCAGGCGTGATGCTCAACGATATCGGCCCCGAGGTCACCGCCGAAGGCATCGAACGGATCATGGATTATGTCGGGAAAGAGCCTGAGTTGCCCGACCTCGACGCCGCCGCAGGCGCGCTCGCCCATGTCAACGCGCAGGCGTTTCACGGCGTGCCGCTGGCCCGGTGGCGCGCGCAGGCCGAAGCGATGTTCTTTGAGAAGCCGGGCGGCGGGCTGGGCCTGCGCTATGACGCGCGGCTGCGAGACGCCCTTGTTGGCCAGGCCGGTGCGGGCGAGGCGCCGGACCTCTGGCAGCTTTTCGATGCGCTGGACGGCCTGCCCCTTGCCGCGATCCGGGGGGCGAATTCCGACCTGCTGAGCCCGGAGACGTTCCAAAAGATGCAAGACCGCCGCCCCGACATGATCGCGACCACCGTACCCGACCGGGGCCATGTCCCGTTTCTCGATGAAATCCAATCCCTCACCGCCATTCGCGCCCTTCTGGACAAGACAAGATGACCGACATCACCATGATCCGGGCCGCGAGCGCCCGACTTGCCGGGCATGCGCGCCGCACGCCGCTCCTGTCCTCGCCCTTTCTGGACGAGATCGCCGGGCGGCGCGTGTTCATAAAGCCTGAATGCCTGCAACATACCGGCAGCTTCAAATATCGCGGCGCGCGCTCAGCCATCTCGGCGCTTGATGCTGATCTGCGCGCCCATGGCGTGATCGCCTTTTCGTCGGGCAACCACGCGCAGGGCGTGGCCCTTGCCGCAAGCGAATTCGGTGTGCCCGCCGTCATCATCATGCCCTCGGACGCGCCGCGCATGAAGATCGACAACACAAGCGCCCTCGGCGCCGAGGTGGTGCTTTATGATCGCGCGGGCGAGGATCGCGATGCCATCGGGGCGCGGCTCAGCGCCGAACGCGGCCTGACCTTGATCAAACCCTATGACGAGCCGCAGGTGATCGCCGGGCAAGGCACAACCGGGCTCGAGATCGCCGAGGATGCAGCGGCCCTCGGCATCGAGACGGCGGATGTGCTGGTGTGCTGTGGCGGCGGCGGCCTCACCTCGGGCATCGCCTTGGCACTCGAGGCCGACGCACCCGACCTGCGCGCCCGCCCCTGCGAGCCGGAGGGGTTTGACGATGCCACCCGCTCGCTTGCCTCGGGCAGGATCATGCGCAACGCGCAAACCGCAGGCGGCCTTTGCGACGCCATCGTCACGCCGCAACCCGGCGCGATCACCTTTCCCATCATGGACCGCCTTTGCGGCCCCGGCCTCGTGGTCTCCGAGCACGAGGCGCTGCACGCCATGGCGCTCGCCTTTTCCCGGCTCAAGCTGGTGGCCGAACCGGGCGGCGCGGTGGCGCTTGCGGCGGCGCTCTTTCGCCAAGACGAGATCGAGGGCGACGCGGTGATCTGCACCATCTCGGGCGGCAATGTCGACGCGGATGTGTTTCAAATGGCCCTGAGCCGATTCGCCTGAAGGACCAAAGATGCCTTTCGCAGACTTAGACGACGTCACCCTGCATTATCTCGACGAGGGAACCCCGACAGGTCCGGCCCTCGTGCTCGCCCATGCGCTCGGCACCGGCACGCTTTTGTGGGACAATATCCTGCCGTTGCTGCCAGAGGGCCTGCGCGTGGTCCGCTATGACGCGCGTGGGCATGGACAATCGTCCTGCCCCTCGGCCCCCTATTCCATGGGCGCGCTCGTCCGGGACGCGGAACGGTTGATGGATCATCTTGGCTTGCGCGATGCGATGTTCCTAGGTCTCTCCATCGGCGGTATGGTGGCACAGGGGTTGGCGGTCAAACGCCCCGACCTCGTGCGCGCGCTGGTGCTGTCCAATACCGGGGCCAAGATCGCCACGCCCGAGATCTGGGCCGAGCGTATCGCCACCGCCCGCCACCCCGGCGGGATGGCGGACCTCGCCCGCGCCTCCTGCGAGCGGTGGTTTCCCCGCGCCTATGTCGCGGCCGGGCACCATCTGCCGTGGTACGAGCATCTCTGCGCCCACGACCCGGAGGGATACGCGGGCTGCGCCGCCGCCATTTCCGGCACCGATTTCTACACCCCCACCTCCGGACTGCGCATCCCCACCCTGGGCATCGCGGGGTCCGAGGACGGCTCCACCCCGCCCGATCTCGTGCGCGAAACGACAGACCTGATCCCCGGCTCGCAATTTCGCCTGCTGCGCGGCACCGGCCATGTGCCGCCAGTCGACGCGCCCGCCGATTATGCCGCCTGCCTTGCTGAGTTCATCGCCGCCACGGGGCATTTGCGCGCCGCGCCGCCATAGCGCTGATGTGGGGGATTAATGGCCTGGAGCGGTCGTTGTGCTCCGCCAGAAGATGCCGCGTGATCGCAGGGCCGGGGACTGGCGATGCAACGGTCGTGGCGGGTATTTTATGCCAGCCAAGTCATTGTAGCCTCGACACGTTGCACAACCCCTCAAATCGCCAGGCCGCGGGACGGCCCGGCGATCGCGCGGCACCTTCGGTGCGTTTCGCGCGGACAGGCTTCAACGGCAGCTCAAGGCCAACCCGCACCCACACCCCGTCCCGATCCCACAGCACCGCAAAATTGCCCTTGAACCCTCGGGCGAATCCCCCTCACCTGTGAAAAAACGAGGGAGAAATTCATGCACACCATCAAGGCCGCCGTCTGCCATGCATTCGGCACTCCGCTCACCGTCGAGAACGTCCACCTGCGCGGCCCCGAGGCAGGCGAGGTTCTGGTCGATCTCGACGCGGTGGCGATCTGCCATTCGGACATTTCCTATGCCGATGGCGGCTGGGGCGGATCGCTGCCGGCGGTCTATGGCCACGAGGCGGCGGGCCGGGTGCGCGGCATCGGACCCGGTGTTACGGGGCTCACCGAGGGCGACCCGGTCGTCGTCACCCTCATTCGCGCCTGCGGCCAATGCCCAAGCTGCGGCAGCGGGCGGCCCACGGGATGCGAAACCCCCTATGACGGCGATCACGGGCCCCTGACCATGCCCGACGGCGGCAAGCTGCATCAGGCCATGGCCTGCGGGGCCTTCGCCGAAAAGGTCGTGGTGCATCACAGTCAGGTTGTGAAACTGCCCGAGGGGATCGACATGGCGGCGGCCTCATTGCTGGCCTGCGGGGTGATCACCGGCGTCGGCGCGGTGGTCAACGCGGCACAGCTGCGCGCCGGGCAGGATGTGGTGGTGATCGGCGCGGGCGGTGTCGGCCTCAACGCCATTCAGGGCGCGCGCATCGCGGGCGCGCGGCGCATCGTGGCGGTGGACATGAGCGAAGAGAAACTGGCCATCGCCCGCGAGTTCGGCGCAACCGACGGGGTGCTCGCCACCGCAGAGATGCCGTGGCGCGCGGCGAAAGAGGCGATGGGGCGCGGGGCCGACGCGGTGCTTGTCACCGTGGGCGTGGCACGCGCCTATGACGAGGCGCCGCGCTACCTTGCGGGCGGGGGCCGGATGATCATGGTCGGCATGCCCCATACCGGCGCAGAGAGCCGCTACGAGGCCGCCAATTTCGCCGCCATGGGTCAGGCGCTTGTCGGCTCCAAGATGGGTGAGGCGGTCATTCACCGTGACATCCCGTGGATGGTCGATCTCTACGAACAGGGGCGGCTGAAACTCGACGAGCTGATCTCGGGCCGCTGGCGGCTTGACCAGATCAACGACGCCATCGCCGACACCAAGAGCGGCTCGGCCAAGCGAAACGTGATCATGCTGCGCTGAGCCGGCGCCGCGCTCAACCCATGCGCCGCCCCGGCGGCTCGAATGGCAGGAACTCGACCGCCGACTGCTTGACCGGGGAGGGGTAGAGCCTCATCAGATCGAGCACCTCCTGCGGCAGGCCGACGGTGACCGCGAGACCGAGATCCGTGGCCTCGGCCGGGGTCAGGGCATAATCATGTGTCCATGTCCCCGAAGTAAGCGTGTCGGCCAGCGCCTCGGCCTCGGCGCGCTCCATGCGCGGGGTCATGATCTCGATCGCGCCGCGCTTGACCTGCGCGGTGGCCTTTTCGCTGACATCCGCAAGAACGAGAGCGAGGTCAGAGACATGTTCCACCGCCTTGGCATCGCGCGCAGCCAGGATCGAGGCCGCCGAGACACCCATGATCTGCGGGTCGATGGGGCCGAGCATGGAAAACTCGCCCATCACGATCTCATCGGCGGCAAGCGCGATGAGGGTGCCGCCCGACATCGCGTAGATCGGCACGAAAACCGTGACCTTCGCGGGATGCGCCTCGACCGCGCGGGCGATCTGCATGGCGGCGAGCACCAGCCCGCCGGGGGTGTGCAGCACCAGGTCGATGGGCATGTCGCGCGGCGTGGCCTTGATCGCGGAAATGATGGATTGGGCATCCTCCAGCCCGATCATGCTGGACATGTTGAAGCCGAAAAGGCTGCGTTTTTCCTGCCGGTGGATCATGGTGATGACCCGGCTGCGGCGGCGCTTCTCGATGCTGCGGATGGCCTGTGCGCGGCGCAGGGCGTATATCCGTCCGGTCAGGACCGGTTGCAGGACCAGCGCCAGAAAGACGAGAAAGATGAGGGTGGAGAAATTGACATCCATTCTGCCCGCGCTCTTTCCATGATATATAGTGGCGGTGCAGTGTCGCAGGGCTGGATGCGGATGTGAATTGAAAAATCTCCCGCGATGCGGCAAACATCGCGGACATGACTGCCCCGCAAGCGGGCAGCGCGAATAACGCGAGAGGCACGGGCAATGAAACAGATCATGATGCTTGGCGTGATCCTGAGCCTTGCAGGCTGCGGCGGCGTCAACCGGTTTGACGGCGACACGCGCGGGGCACGACCGATGGCCTCGGGGCCGCTGTCGGATGCCTGCCTGCAATCGGACCGCAAGGCGCGCTCAACGGCGCTCTGCGGTTGCATTCAGGCGGTGGCCAATGACACGCTGAGCGGGCGCGAGCAGCGTCGTGCCGTGGGTTTTTACAGCGATCTGCATTCCGCGCAGGAAATCCGGCAATCCAAACGTCCCGGCGACGAGCGTTTCTGGAGCGCCTATATCGCCTATGCCGAAAAGGCAGAGCGCATCTGCAGCTGATCGGCTCACGCCTTGAGCCGGTAGCCCCGCGCCAGCATCCACCACGCCAGCATGCAGACGGCTAGGGTCGATCCCGTACCGACCGCAAGACCCAGCATCGGCGCGCTGTCCGACACGCCGATCATCCCAAAGCGCACGCCGTCGATCAGGTAGAAGACCGGGTTGAAATGGGTGATCGAATAGAGCCCCGGCGGCAGCGCCTCGACCGAGTAGAAGGTGCCCGACAGGAAGGCCAGCGGTGTGACCACGAAATTGGTGATCGCCGCCATCTGGTCGAACTTGTTCGCGAAAATCCCCGCAACGATGCCGACGCCGCTCATGAACGTGGCCCCCAGCAGCACGAAGAGTAGCGCCCAGAGCGGATGCGCGGGCACGATCCCGAGCACCGCGAACAGCCCCGCGCAGATCGCCAGCGCCACGAACACACCACGCCCGATACCCCCCGCGAGATAGCCTAGCACCAGCTCGCCCCCCGACAGGGGCGGCATCAGGGTGTCGACGATATTGCCCTGCACCTTGGAGATCACGATCGACGACGAGGTATTGGCAAAGGCGTTCTGGATCACGGTCATCATCAGGATGCCCGGCGCGATGAAGGTGGTGAAATCCACGCCCATCACGTCGCCCCGGCGCGGCCCGATGGCGATGGAAAAGATCACCATGAACAGCCCGGCGGTGATCAGCGGCGCCAGCAGCGTCTGTGTCCAGACCGAGAGGAAGCGGCGGTTCTCGCGCTCGGCCAGAGTCAGAAGGCCCAACCAGTTGACCCGTCCAAAACGGCGGGTGCCCATCTGGGCCAGGCCCGGGGCGGCTGTCTCTGTGGCGTGGTCTCTCATGACGGCTCCCTTGGCTGTGTTTTGTCGTAAAAACCGACACGGGACGGTCGGTGCGGTCGATTCGATGCCTTGTAACTCACACACCAGTGATTAGAATAGGGCCTCGATCCGAATGACAAGGCGGCGGGCCAGTGGCCGGGCCGCCTTTTGATGCCGTTTGACGCAGGACCTGATGCAAGGAAGCCCCCGATGTCGTGGAATGACGAACGCGTAGAGCTGTTGAAGAAGATGTGGGGCGAGGGGCAATCCGCCAGCCAGATCGCCAAGGAGTTGGGCGGCGTGACGCGCAACGCGGTGATCGGCAAGGTGCATCGCCTCGGCCTGTCCAACCGCAACGGCTCCGGGACATCGGCGGCGGCGACCGAGGCCAAGCCCGCGCCGACAGCCGAGGCCAAGCCAAAGCCCGCGCCCAAGCCTGCCGCCAAGCCAGAGCCCAAGCCCGCCGCCAAGACCGAAGCACCGGCAGAGGCGGCCCCGGCACCGGTGTCGCGGATCAAGGCGATCATCCCGGCAGGCCAGCCGCTGCCGCCGCAGCCCTCGGCCAACGAGATCGACCCCGAGGCGCTCGCCAAGGTGAGCGAGATCGAGAAGAAGGCCAAGCGGCTGACCCTGATGGAACTGACCGAGCGCACCTGCAAATGGCCGGTGGGCGATCCCGCGACCGAGGATTTCTGGTTCTGCGGCCTGCCCGTGCAATCCGGCAAGCCCTATTGCGAGGCGCATGTCGGGGTCGCGTTCCAGCCGATGTCGAACCGCCGCGACCGCAAGCGGTAAGCGCGGAACGCGAGCATTACAGCTCGATTTCCCCCTCCGGCGGGGGGTCCTGCATCTCCTGCGGGGTCTTGCGGCGGATGATGATATCGCCGTTAGGCAGAACCTCGGGCGCGTGATAGGCGCTCAGGTCGCCGACCTGATCCATCAGGTCGCGCAGCGCGGGGCCCATTTCCTCGACGAACTGGCGCAACGCCGGTTCCATCTCTTCGGCGCGGTCCTGAAACTCTTCCAGCGCCGGGCCCATCTCGCGGCGGATGCCTTCCCAGAAGAGCCGCGCGCCCTCTTCCATGAGCGAACGGCCCTCCTCCTCGGCCTCCTGCGCGAGGGCAGGACCGGAGAGGGCGAGGGACAGGGCAAGGATGAGATGACGATACTTCATGGAGTTAATATAACACCCCCGGTGACGATTTTAAGATCACAACTCGATATCCAGTGTCAGCGGGAAATGATCCGACGCCGTCAGCAACGCATCGCGCATCAGCGGCGTGCCCCAGCATTCGGGGTCGTCGAACGGATGCCAGATGCGCCAGACCGGACGCCGCGCCATCAGATCGGGCGAAATCAGGATATAATCCAGCAGCGCCTGCATATAGCGTTTCTGATCGCGCAGATAGAACCGCGAGGTGCTGTGGCCTGCCCCGATCCTCTGCGTCAGCGCCGCACGCGCATGCGGATCATAAAGGGATTGCGCCGCGTCGTTCCCCTCGCCCGCAATGATCTCGACCGAGGAGCGGCCGAAGAGATGCTCGTATTCATCGAGCCCCGGACCGTCATTGAGATCGCCCAGCACCATCAGCGCATCGCCCGCCGCCAGATGCGCCTCGACCCTCTGCCGCAGCCAGACCGCCTGCGCCAGTTGCTTGCGGCGGTTCGCGATGCCGATGCGCATCGCCTCGTCGCGGCTCTTGGCGCCGTGCGGTGCCTTGGATTTGAGATGGGTGCCGATCAGTCGCAGCACGCGCCCCGACGCCATTGTCACCGCCACCTCCAGCGGCGGCTTGGAAAAGCTGACCCGGTCGGCGCGATCGTCGATATCGAGGTCGATCCGGAACTGCCCGTCAAAGCGCGGCACGTCATCCTCCTGCGGGTCGTGCACGGCGCTCATCACGTCCGGATCATAAAGCAGCGCGATCTCCTGCTGCGTGTCGTTGGCAAAACCGATCAGCGCCCGCCGCGCCCGCAGCCCGGACCAGGCTGCAAACGCCTCCAGCGCCATGACAGTGGCGCGCCGCCCGTTATGGTCAGGGGCCTCGATCACCATCACCGCATCGGCATCGAGCGCGGTGAACACCACCCGAAGCGCGGCCAGCTGATCCGCCCGCGTCACGTCGTAGCGTGCCGACCACTCCGCATCGTCGAGCATCCGCCCGGCATCGTCAAAGAGGGCATTGAACCATTCGACGTTATAGGTGGCGATCCGCATCGGCCCGCGCCTCGCTGATCTCTTCCCAGGCGCGGTTGATATCCACGAGCCGCTTTTCGGCCAGCTTCACCGCCTCTTTCGGCACGCCGCGCGCCTGCATCCGGTCGGGATGACAATCGCGCACCATCTGTCGCCAGACCTTGCGGATCTCACTCATCGGCATGTCTGCCGTCACGCCGAGAACCGACCACGGATCGGGATGCTCGCCTTCGACAAAGCGCGCCCGCAGGCGGCGAAAACGCGCCTCCTCCAGCCCGAAAATCTCGGCGACGCGCGCGAGAAACGCATCTTCGTTGGGATGATAAATCCCATCGGCCAGCGCGATGTGAAACAACCCCTCGATCAGGTCGGCAAGGGTATCGGGGGCTTCCTGGAACATTCGCGCGATGCGGCGCGCATAATCCTCGTATCCCGCCACATCCTGCCGCGCGAGGTTGAAGACCCGCGCCGCGTTGCCCTCCTCCTCCTGCGCGATCTGGAACACCTCGCGAAACGCCGTCACCTCGTCGCGCGTCACAAGGCCATCGGCCTTGGCCATCTTGGCCGACAGCGCGATCACCGCGATGGTAAAACCCACGCTGCGTTCGGGCGGGCTGCGCAGGCGGTCGAACACCGCCGCCAGGCTCTCGCCCTTGGCCAGCGCCTGCAACGCCTCGGATATGCGGGTCCAGATCGACATGGCCGAGACCCTACCGCCAATCGCGGGCGGTGTCAGCGCAAACCGTCACAACCGCTTGTGCAAAAGCACCAGATCCATCCAGCGCCCGAATTTGCGCCCCACCTCGGGCAGGCGTGCCGCCTCGATGAAGCCGATGGCGCGGTGAAAGGCGATCGCCCCCACATTTTCGCTGCTCACCCCGGCGATCAGCACATGTATCCCTTGAGCTTGGGCGTGGTCCTCCAGCCGCGCCATCAGCGCGCGGCCCGCGCCACGCCCGCGCGCATCCGCCGCCAGGATCACGCTATGCTCGGCGGTATGGGCATAGCCGGGCCCGGCGCGAAACGGGCCATATGTGGCAAAGCCAAGGATTTGGCCCGCCGCCTCGGCCACGCGGAAGGCGTCGCCCCGCGCCGCCATGTCATCGGTCAACCCCTCAGCGGTTTTCTCTACCGTGGTGAAGGTCACGGAGGTGTCGCGAATAAGCGGGTTCCATATGTCGAGGATCGCAGGAATATCCCCCGCCTCCGCCCGGCGGATGATCATTCCAGCACCCTCACCCCATGCGGCGTGGCGATCTCGGCGCGCAGGCCCGGTGCGCCCGGCTCTAACACCACGCGCGGATCGCTCAGATCGCTCAACTCCGCGCGCAGCGCGCCCGCCTCGGGATGCGTCACGACCAGCCGCACCAGCCGCGCCCCCAAATCCGCCAGCCGCGCCGACGGATGCCCGCCCCCCTGCCATTCGATCAGCGCCGGAAAGCGGTTGTCAAAGGGCAGCACGCCATCCCCCGGAACCGCCATCCGCCAGCGCAGATCGCCGCGGGCGAGATCGACCGCCTCACCCGCTTGGCGATGACGCGCCATCGCGGCCTCGAGATCATCGACGGCGCAAATCCAGTTCGACAGGCGCGGCGGGCCGCTGAACCGATCCAGATCGAACCAGCGCGGAATACCCGGCGCAGGTGCGTCGGGATCGACCGCGATCACCTCCAGATAAAGACCATCCGCAAGCCCCATCAGCAGGTTATGCGTGCCGAAATGCGCGTGCCGCCCACCGGGCTGTAACGGCAACCCCAGTGCCGCCTCGACTGCGGCGCGGCCCTCATCCAGGCTCTCCGCCGCCACCGCCAAGTGATCCAGCCGCATGCGCCGCTCCTTCTTTTTGGCCCCAATACTCCGGGGGTCGGTCTCGCCCGGCTCAGTCCCGCGCGGCGCGGATCAGGCGCAGGATATCCTGCGCCGCCTCTGGGATATTTGTGCCGGGACCGAAGATCGCCTTGACCCCCGCCTTTTTCAGGAAATCGTAATCCTGCTGCGGAATGACGCCCCCGCAAATCACCAGGATATCGCCTGCGTCGCGCGCCTCCAACTCCTTGATCAGGCGCGGTGCCAGGGTCTTGTGCCCCGCCGCCTGAGAGCTGATACCGACCACATGCACGTCGTTGTCGATGGCGTCCTGCGCGGCCTCTTCGGGCGTCTGGAAAAGCGGACCAACGTCGACGTCAAAGCCGATATCGGCGAAAGCCGTGGCGATCACCTTGGCGCCCCGGTCATGCCCGTCCTGCCCCATCTTCACGACCAGCATGCGCGGCCGCCGCCCCTCTTCCTCGGCGAAATCCTCGACCGATTTCTGGATTGCGGCAAAGCCCTCGTCGCCCTCATAGGCTGCACCGTAAACCCCGGCCAGCGTCTTGACCTCGGCGCGGTGCCGTCCGAATTCCTTTTCCAGTGCCATGCTGATTTCCCCCACAGTGGCGCGGGCGCGCGCGGCCTCGACCGCCGCGTCCAAGAGGTTGCCGCCCGCGCTGGCGCGCCGGGTCAATTCATCGAGTGCCGCGTCGCAGGCCGCCTGATCGCGGGTCTCGCGGATACGTTCCAGCGCCTTGATCTGGCCGTCGCGCACCTTGACGTTATCGACATCGAGAATGTCGATCGGGTCTTCCTTCTCCTTGCGATACTTGTTGACGCCGACGATCACCTCATCGCCCCGGTCGATCATTGCCTGCCGGGTCGCTGCCGTCTCCTCGATCCTGAGCTTTGGCATGCCGCTCTCGACCGCGCGGGTCATGCCGCCCATCTCCTCGACCTCCTCGATCAGTTCCCAGGCCTTTTCCGCCAGATCGTGGGTCAGTTTTTCCACGTAATAAGAGCCCGCCAGCGGATCGACCACGTTGGTGACACCGGTTTCCTCCTGCAGGATCAACTGCGTGTTGCGCGCGATGCGGGCAGAGAAATCGGTGGGCAGGGCAATCGCCTCGTCAAGCGCATTGGTATGGAGCGACTGCGTGCCGCCCAGCACCGCGCTCATCGCCTCATAGGCGGTGCGCACCACGTTGTTATAGGGGTCCTGCTCCTGCAAACTCACGCCGCTGGTCTGGCAATGGGTGCGCAGCATCTTGGATTTCTCGGATTTTGCGTCAAACTCGGTCATGATCCGGTGCCACAAGAGACGCGCAGCGCGCAGCTTGGCCACCTCCATGAAGAAGTTCATGCCGATGGCGAAGAAGAATGACAGGCGAGGCGCGAAACTGTCGACGTCCATCCCCGCCTCTATCGCCGCCTTCACATATTCGCGGCCATCGGCCAAAGTGTAGGCCAGCTCCTGCACGAGGTTCGCGCCCGCCTCCTGCATGTGATAGCCCGAGATCGAGATCGAGTTGAAACGCGGCATATGCTCCGCCGTATAGCCGATGATGTCCGAGACGATCCGCATCGAGGGCGCGGGCGGGTAGATATAGGTGTTGCGGACCATGAATTCCTTGAGGATGTCGTTCTGGATGGTGCCCGACAGCGACGCCTTGTCATGCCCCTGCTCTTCGCCCGCGACGATGAAGGAGGCCAGCACCGGGATCACAGCGCCGTTCATGGTCATCGAAACGCTGACCTTGTCGAGCGGGATGCCGTCAAAGAGGATCTTCATGTCCTCGACCGAATCGATGGCCACGCCGGCCTTGCCAACATCACCCTCGACCCGGGGATGATCGCTGTCATAGCCGCGATGGGTGGCCAGATCGAAGGCGACCGAGACACCCTGCTGACCGGCGGCCAGGTTGCGGCGGTAAAAGGCGTTCGATTCCTCGGCCGTGGAAAAGCCGGCATATTGCCGGATCGTCCAGGGCCGCCCGGCATACATCGTGGCCTTGACGCCACGGGTGAACGGTGCCTCGCCGGGAATGCCGCCCAGATGCGGCAGGTCGGCGACGTCCTCGTGGGTATAAAGCGGCTCGACCTCTATACCTTCGAGCGTCTTCCATGTCAGATCGTCCAGCGGCCGCCCACGCAGCTCAGTTTCGGCGATCCTACGCCAATCGTCTTTCTTCGATGCCATAGTCTTGTCCTCTTGTCGTGCGACCGTCGGACGGGTGTTTCCCCGCCTCGTTCGGTCCGGTTTCCTCTATCAGTCGGGCCAGACCATCCGCCCCGGCGCTAAGCCAGAAGAGATCGTCTGCATAGGCCTCTTGCAGGGCCTGTTTCTGGTGGGCGTCAAAGGGCTGCCAGCGCCCTGCACCCTCAGGCAGCAGCGCGGCGTCGCCGCCACGCGCGGCCACGGCCCGGCGCAGCGCGGCAAGGTCGGGCGCGCGGTTCAGCCAGACGCGCGTCGCGCGGCGCGGCACCTCTGCCAGCCCGGTCATGTGGTGCAGCCGGTTCTCGGGGCGCGAGCCATGGCTCTCATGCGGCAGAACAAGCAGATCGACGCCCGGCAGCGCGCAGGCCAGATCGCCGATCACCTCGCGCCAGTGACGATTGACGGTGACCAGCCGGTCGAGATCGCCCGCCTCCGGCAGGCGATGACCGCGCGCCACGCCATAGGCCAGCGCCGAGGACCACCAGGCATCCTGCCCCCGGATCGAGACCGCCACACGGCTGATCCGCCCGTCAAAGGCATGGGCAAAACGCGCCATCCGTTCGCCCGCACCGTCATAGAGCCGCCCCTGCCGCAGATTGCGGCGGGCGGCACCGATCATGTTCTCGTCGCTGACTACGATCCGGTGCAGCCCCGCCTTGCGCGCCTGTGCCAGCCGCAATGCGATACGCCCGCGCGCGCGGTCCATCTGCCGCGCCGCACTCTCACCGCCGGGCAGGGGAATGACCCCGGTCAGGATCCCGTCGCGCGTGACGTCGGGCCCCCAGTAACCGAGACCTTGCGCCGCGAGCACGGCGGCGTTGGCGCGCATGTAATGTTGAAAGCTCGTGGTTGCGGTGCGATGCGCCCCAAGATGCAGGATGATCTCCATGGCCGGTCTCGCCTTTTGCCGATATGCCACGCGCCCCGTGCGGCGCATGGTCCCGGACCACAGACTGCCCGCGAAAGTTGACGATCCGATTAATCCGGGCGATTCCGGCCCGCCACGGCATTCCCCCTTCGCAATCGCGCGCGCAGGGCCTATATCTTGCCCAACAGGAGCCCCCATGAGACACATCTTATCATTTGTTTTCGCAGTCTTTACCGCCAGTGCCGCCGTCGCGCAGCAGACTGACGGCGCAGGCCTCGACGGTATGATCTTCAGCGGCGATGAGATCAATTTGAACGAATTGAAGTGGATAAAACGCCCTCTTGTCGTGTTTGCCGATACGCCCAACGACCCGCGATTCATCGAACAGATGGAATATATCGAGGGGCGGCTTTCGGCGCTCGAGGCGCTTGACGTGATCGTCATCACCGACACCGATCCCGCAGCCCAGACCGACATCCGGCGCAAACTGCGCCCCCGTGGCTTCGGGCTTGTGGGCATCGCCAAGGACGGGTCGATCTTCCTGCGCAAACCCGCGCCGTGGCATGTGCGCGAGATCACGCGATCCATCGACAAGCTGCCCGCCCGGCAGCGCGAATTGCGCGAAGGCGCGGCAGGCGACAGTTGATCGCGCGCTGTCATCACGCCTCTCCCTGCACGACAATCAGATATCCCGCCGCCCGCGCCATCAGGATCAGCGCTCCGCGCGTCTCATCCCAGGCCAGGACCGTTCCGGTCTCGTCGAGCGCATGGCGAAACGCGGTCTCTGTCATCTCGGTCATGCAGGCGCGCGCCTCCAGCCCCGCGCGCCGCATCGCCATGCCGGTGGGGCGGTGGTGATTGGCCATGGCGACCATCGCCATATCCGCCCCCTGCCCCGGCATGTCGAGCGCCGCCGCACCGCGAGCCGCAATCTCGCGCTGCATCCAGGCTATGCTGTCGGTCACGGAAAGCGCCGATTTCACCTGCCCGGTGACCAGATCATATAGGCCCACGGCACAGCCCCGCCGGGCCTCAAAGGCCCGCGTCTCGCCGAGGGAAAACCACTTCCCCAGCCACCCCCGCTGCGCCGCCTCGTCCTCGCGCTGACAGCCCGCCACAAGGGCAAGCGCCGCCAGACAGGCGAACGGCACGGGGCTATGACGCAGGGCGTGGGTCATCCCCTCACTCGAACTCCATGATCACGTCGTCCACCACGAGGCTGTCGCCCGGCCCGGCATTGACCTTCGACACCACGCCGCGGCGCTCTGCGCGCAGGATGTTTTCCATCTTCATCGCCTCCACCGTGCAGAGCGCCTGCCCCTCCTGCACCTCGTCGCCCTCGGCGACGTTGACCTTGACGATCAGCCCCGGCATCGGGCAGAGCAGCATCCTGGATGTATCAGCGGCAAGTTTCTCGGGCATTAACGCCGCCAATTCCGCCTGACGCGGGGTGCGAATATGCACCTTGAGGTCGGCCCCGCGTGAGCGGATGCGGAATCCTTGGGTGATCTTGCCCACCTTGAGCACCAGCGCATCGCCATCCACGTCGAGCCGCGCCAGCGTGTCGCCCGGGGTCCAGTCGCTGCTCACGCGCAGGGTGCTGCCATCTTCGAACTGCACGCTCGCGCCTTCGCGGTCGGCGGCCACGGTCACCGGATAGCTGTGCCCCTGAAGGCTCACCACCCAGTCCTCGCCCACGTGGCGTTCGTGATTGTCCATCCGCCCCGAGACCCGGGTGCGCCGGATTTCCGCGACACGGTGCATCGCCGCCGTGCTCGCCGCGATCCGGCGCAGCACGTCCTCGGGCAGTTCCACCCCAGCAAAGCCCTCGGGATATTCCTCTGCGATGAAGGCGGTGGTCATGTCGCCGCTGACGAATTTCGGATGATCCATCACCGCGCTGAGGAACGGCAGGTTGTGGCCGATCCCCTCGACCTCGAAGGCATCGAGCGCGTTGCGCATGCCCTCGATGGCCGCCGCCCGCGTCGGGCCCCATGTGCAGAGCTTGGCGATCATCGGGTCGTAATACATGCTGATCTCGCCGCCCTCGTAGACGCCTGTATCGTTGCGCACCACGGCGCCCTCGATATCGAGCTCCTCGGGCGGGCGATAGCGCGTCAGACGGCCGATCGAGGGCAGGAAGCCGCGATAGGGATCCTCGGCATAAAGCCGGTTCTCGATGGCCCAGCCGTTGATTGTCACATCGTCCTGAGTGAACGCCAGCTTTTCGCCATAGGCCACACGAATCATATGCTCGACCAGATCGACGCCGGTGATCAGTTCGGTCACCGGGTGCTCCACCTGCAAGCGGGTGTTCATCTCGAGGAAATAGAAATTGCGCGCGCCATCGACGATGAATTCCACCGTGCCCGCACTGGCATAGCCGACGGCATGGGCGAGGGCCAAGGACTGCTCGCCCATGGCACGGCGCGTCTCCTCGTCGAGAAACGGGCTCGGGGCCTCTTCCACAACCTTCTGGTTACGGCGCTGGATGGAGCATTCACGCTCGTTGAGATAAACCCCGTTGCCGTGGCTGTCGCAGAGCACCTGAATCTCGATATGACGGGGCTGCGTGACGAATTTCTCGATGAAGATCCGGTCATCGCCAAAGCTGCTCGCGGCCTCGTTCTTGGAGGATTGAAAGCCCTCGCGCGCCTCCTCGTCGCTCCAGGCGATGCGCATCCCCTTGCCACCGCCACCCGCGCTGGCCTTGATCATCACCGGATAGCCGATCTCGTTCGAGATCTTCACCGCCTCATCGGCATCGGCGATCAGGCCCATATAGCCCGGCACGGTGCTGACCTTCGCCTCCTGCGCGATCTTCTTCGAGGTGATCTTGTCGCCCATGGCCTCGATCGCGCCAACAGGCGGGCCGACGAAGGCCACGCCTGCGGCCTCCAGCGCCTTTGCAAAGCGCGGGTTCTCCGACAGGAACCCGTAGCCCGGATGCACCGCCTCGGCTCCGGTCTGGCGAATCGCCTCCATCACCTTGTCGATGACGATATAGCTCTCATTCGCGGGGGGCGGACCGATATGCACCGCCTCATCCGCCATCTGCACATGCAGCGCGTGGCGGTCGGCGTCGGAATAGATCGCCACCGTCGCAATGCCCATTTTGCGCGCCGTCTTGATGACGCGGCAGGCGATTTCGCCCCGGTTGGCGATCAGGATCTTCTTGAACATGCTATCGGTCCCCTCTTGAAAGTCGTGGCCGCGCGAGAGCCCGCGCCTGGCCGGTTTGGCTCTTGACATGAAAAAGGCCACCGCTGCCCGATGCAGCGATGGCCGGAATTAAATCGCTCCGCGCGATGCGCGTAGCCGTGGTCAGGTCACCTGCAGCGCCCGGGATAGGCCTGGCAATAGACCACGTTGCCCGCGGCCCCCACGGCCGCGCCGGTGAGCACGCTGCCTCCCACCACGGCCCCCGTGACGGCGCCCGCACCGCCCCCCAGAAGGGCCTGTTCGGGCACGCTCTCGCCACAGGCGGCCAGCCCGGCGAGGGCAAGAAAGGCAAGGGGAAATACAACGTTAGATTGTTTTTCTTTTGGTGCTCTTCGTGGTGACATGATCCGGCGTCTCCTTGTGCATCTCGTGTTCGATCCGCACTACAAGACGGCACGGCACGCGCCGCGTCAAAGCGATTCCACGTACCACGCCCTGAACCGGCAATCCATCGCCGAAAGGACCAACCCTCTGCGTTGATTGAAAAAGTGGGCGGCCTGCGCACATCTGCGCACGACCGCCCGTCAGGGGAAGGGTAACGGACACGACAAAACGTCAACGCCGCTGGGGAACGGGCATCCATTACCTTAAGACAGGTTGCATTCCCGCCTACGAAAGCCAAACCAAAACCACGCTGCACCCGTGCATCGGCGGTGCCTTGCGCATTGCTACACGCATTGCGCGAAATCATGCCGATCCCGGGGGTGCTCACGGCAACCTGTCCTCGAAAATCTCGGGAAAATTCGCCTGCGCAACCTCCAGGTCGAGTCGCAAGAGCGCCTCGTAACTCTCCGGATCGAATGGTTCCTCTGCCGGTTTCACCTCGCGGCCAAACAGCCAGCTCAACCGCCCGGCATCGAGATTGCCCCGTTCGAACGGCGCATCCCCGAAACAGTCCCAGATCGCGCGCAGAAAGCCCGCATCGGCGCGTTTGTCCGCCGGACGCCGATCACGGTAACGCTCGCGCGCGGTGAGCGGCGTAGCCCCTTTGGGATTGGCGCGGCGAATGGTGAATTGAAAATCCGTTCCAGGCAAACGCCCGGGAAATCCGCGATGCTTCAGCATGACACACCCTCCGGATCACAAGGGAGTGGCGCGGATAGCAGCGTCGGAGCGGGCGCGAACGCCCGCTCCGGGCCAAGCCCGAAGGGCTTACTTGTACTTCCCGGTGCTGACCGGCTCGGTCGAGATGGGCTCGGGCTCGACGACCACGAACTCTTCTTCCGCGGGCTGTGCGCAGGCTGCGACAAAGGCCACGAGGCCAATCGCGAGAATGCTCTTGATGCTGTTCGACATGTATTTCTCCTGTCTCTCGTATCTTCATAAACAGACGCGCGCAGACACAGGTCGTGCGCCCGCCATGTGGGCGAGGTAAAGGTCGCTTGGATGCTACCCTCAATCAAGCTAGCGGAATTTGCAAGATTTGAATACAGCGAAAGCGCAAACCAATGCGCCTGTGTCCCCAAAGCCGCAGTGCCGTGTCCCGATGAAAATTGCCGCCCAACATATTGTGCTTGCATCAAAACATCTCCCAGATGCAGGCGTCGCCCAGCGGGCTGAACGCCTCGAAAACTTGGCTGACAGCGGGATCGTACACCCCGAATTCCGATGGTCTGTCGGCCAGTGAAATCACGATGCGCCCCGGTTGCGGACCGATATTGGGAATCCGCGGCAGGGCATAGCGCGTGCACAACCATTCCAAATCCCTCATTACTTTTTCGAGCCACTCCTCACCGCCGTCGAATCCGTCCGCCACAAACCGAAAGCGATAGGTCAGACCTCCGCCGGCGGGCTGGTCGGTCAACACCTCCTGCACCCGCGCCTCCAGCCCCGAGGGCAGCCGCAGCGCCTCCTCCTGCGCTGCGGCCACGGGGGCCAGTGCCAGCAGCACGAGCGCCATGCCCGCCGCCGGCCTCACCGCCCCGATCCCGTCCAGCGCGCCACGCGCACCGGATCCTCAAGGAGCGCGGCGATCCGCGCCTCGGCCGCCGCCCGTGCGAAGCGCCCCGTCACCGCCCCGCCCGCACGCACCCGCAAGCCATCCCCCTCGCGCCAGATGCGCACCACCGGGGCAAAGCCGCGCAAATCCTGCAACACACGCCACATGTCCTGCCGCAGCCGATGCGCCACGCGGGTCCGCGCCGCGTCGGGCAGACGCCCCTCGACCGCCAGATCGAAACGCACCGGCACGCGCCGCGCCAGCGTCACCGCGCCGTCCTCCTCGCGGATCAGTTGCCAGCGGTCGCGGGCCATGTTCCTCCTCGTCTCTTCTGGCCAAGAATATCCCGGGGGAGTCGCCCGGCACGGGCGACGGGGTAGCGCCCCCAGGCTCTCATAGCGGGATGTTGTCGTGCTTCTTCCAGGGCAACTTCTTCTTCTTGTTGCGCAGCGACGCAAAGGCCCGACTGACCCGCATCCGCGTGCTGCGCGGCTGGATCACCTCGTCGATGAACCCGCGCTCGGCGGCAACGAAGGGATTGGCAAAGCGGTCCTCGTAGCTCTTGGTATGCGCCGCGATCTTCTCCGGATTGCCCAGATCCGCGCGATAGATGATCTCGGTTGCGCCCTTGGCCCCCATCACCGCGATTTCGGACGTGGGCCAGGCATAGTTGAAATCGGCGCGCAGATGCTTGGAGGCCATCACCACATAGGCCCCGCCATAGGCCTTGCGGGTGATCACCGTGACCTTGGGCACCGTCGCCTCGCCATACGCATAGAGCAGCTTGGCCCCATGCTTGATCACCCCGCCATATTCCTGACCGGTCCCAGGCAGGAAGCCGGGAACGTCGACCAGCGTCAGGATCGGGATTTCGAAACAGTCGCAGAACCGCACAAAGCGCGCTGCCTTACGGCTGCTGTCGATGTCGAGACAGCCGGCCAACACCATCGGCTGATTGGCCACCACGCCCACGGTCTGCCCTTCGAGCCGGATGAAGCCGGTGATCATGTTCTTGGCGAATTCGGCCTGTATCTCGTAGAAATCACCCTCATCGGCGATCTTGTGGATCAATTCCTTCATGTCATAGGGCATGTTGGGATTGTCGGGAATGAGCGTGTCGAGGCTTGCCTCTACCCGCCCCGGCTCGTCGAAGAACGGGCGTTTGGGGGGTTTCTCGCGGTTGTTGAGCGGCAGGAAATCCACCAGCCGCCGCACCTCGGCCAACGCCTCCACATCGTTCTCGAAGGCCGCATCGGCGACCGAGCTCTTGCGCGTATGCGTGACGGCGCCGCCCAGCTCCTCCGCTGTGACCTGCTCGTTGGTCACCGTCTTGACCACGTCGGGGCCGGTGACGAACATGTAGGAACTGTCTTTCACCATGAAGATGAAATCGGTCATTGCGGGCGAATAAACCGCGCCGCCCGCGCACGGCCCCATGATGACACTGATCTGCGGCACCACGCCCGAGGCCTCGATATTGCGCTGGAACACCTCGCCATAGCCCGCAAGGCTGTCGACGCCTTCCTGAATCCGCGCGCCGCCCGAATCGTTGATACCGATAACCGGTGCGCCGTTCTCGACGGCCATATCCATGATCTTGCAGATCTTCTGCGCATGCGTGGCGCTGACCGAGCCGCCCAGCACGGTGAAGTCCTGGCTGAAGACATAGACCTGACGACCATTGATCGTGCCCCAGCCGGTGACCACGCCGTCGCCATAGGGGCGGTTCTTTTCCATGCCGAAATCGGTGCAGCGATGCGCCATGAACATGTCGAATTCCTCGAAACTGCCCTCGTCGAGCAACAGCTCAACGCGCTCGCGCGCGGTCAGCTTGCCGCGCCCGTGCTGCGCCTCGATGCGGGCCTCACCGCCGCCCAACCGCGCATCGGCGCGGCGGCTTTCGAGTTCCTCCAGAATATCTTTCATGGCGCTCCCCTTTTCTCTCTTGGCGCGCAGCATAAGGAGTGCGGCGCGCAGGACCAAACAGAATCCGGCAAATTTGCAAATCATTGCAAAACATCAATTGAATAACTGTAAACTTGCTAATCAACTCCGGTTTTGCAACCCGACCCGATGGACATCCCCGCGCCCGCAACCTAGCCATGTGGACATGAGCCCGGAACCCCGCGTCCGTTTCCTGGACCGCGCCACACCACCACATATCTCGACACTGATCCTGCTCGCGGGGCTGTCGGCGCTGGCGATGAACATCTTTCTCCCCTCCCTGCCGGGCATGGTCGCGTATTTCAAGACCGAATACCGGCTGATCCAGCTTTCAGTGGCGCTCTATCTGGGCGTCAACGCGGCGCTGCAACTGCTGATGGGGCCGATTTCCGACCGTTGGGGGCGACGCCCGGTCATCCTGTGGGGGCTGGGCCTGTTCCTCGTGGCGACCCTCGGCTGTCTCGCGGCGCCCAATGTCTACGTGTTTCTCACCTTCCGCATGGTGCAGGCCAGCGTCGTCGTGGCGATGGTGCTTTCCCGCGCGATCGTGCGGGACATGGTGCCACAGGATCGCGCCGCCTCGATGATCGGCTATGTGACCATGGGCATGGCGGTGGTGCCGATGATCGGCCCGGCCTTCGGCGGGCTGCTCGACGAGGCCTTTGGCTGGCAGGCGAATTTCTGGCTGCTCTTCATTCTTGGCGCGGCGCTGTTCGCACTCTGCTGGCGCGATCTGGGCGAGACTGCCCCGCTGTCCGGGCGCACGCTGATGCAACAGTTCCGCGATTATCCCGCGCTGCTGACCTCACGCCGCTTCTGGGGCTATGCGGCGGCGGCGGGGCTGTCATCAGGGTCGTTCTTTGCCTATCTCGGCGGCGCGCCATTCGTGGGCGATCGGGTGTTCGGCCTGCCGCCTTCGACGCTGGGGCTGCTCTTCGGTGCGCCCGCCATCGGCTATTTTCTCGGGAATTTCGCCTCTGGCCGCTACTCGATGCGCGTGGGCGTCAATCGGATGGTGCTCTGGGGGGCGCTCTTCAACGCCGGCGGCATCGGGCTGAACCTGATGCTCTTCTACCTCGGCTTCGGCTCGCCGCTCACGTTTTTCGGGCTGATGACCTTCATGGGCCTGGGCAACGGCATGGTGATCCCCAATGCCACCGCTGGGGCGCTGTCGATCCGGCCCGATCTGGCGGGCACGGCAAGCGGGCTTTCGGGGGCGCTGATGATCGGACTGGGGGCCGCGCTCTCGGCGCTGGCGGGCATGCTGCTTACACCGGGCAGCGGGGCCTTCACGCTGCTGTGGATCATGTTCGCAACCGCGGTGGCCGCGGTGATCACGATCCTGCTGGTGATCCGTCGCGAACGCCGGTTGCGACTGGCGGCCTGACGGGAGGGCGGTGCCTCAGCTTGGCCCGATCATGAAGCAGGTCATCTGCTTGGCCTGCAAGCGGCGGCAGGCGAGATCGGCGCTGTCGCGGGTCATGCCCATGAAATTCGCATCGAACCCGGTGGGCCGACGCACGACCTTGCGCAGGCTACCATCGAGCGTCGTCATCTCCGACAGGGCGGTTTGCAAGAGCACCTGACGAGCCTTGTATTCATTGGGATAGCGCCCGACATTCACCCCCCAATGCCGCCCGTCGGAGGTGGAGACACGGGTCACGACCTCCGCCACCGGATCCGATGTCGCAGCGGGAACGGCCGTGGCTGCAAGCGCAAGATCCTCGGGGCGCGGCTCTGGCCGCAGCGTGGCTGGCACCGCTTCGGCAATGGCGGCACTGCCTTGCGCGACCTCGGACGTGTCCTGTTCCGCAATCTCGGCGATGCTGATCTGTGCAACCTGCAGCGCGCGTTCGATATCGCCACTGTCGGCGATGACGACGGGCGGCGCCTCCGCACCCGGACGGGAGCGCGGGCGCAGGCTGTTGCGTACGGCCGCGGCCGCGGCGAGGCGCACGGTCTTGCCCGCGAGGTCGGGTCGCGCCGCGCCGACAGCGATCATGACAGGCTGCGTGCCCATCTTGCCCAGGTAAGGCGGGCGCGCGGGCTTGGCGATGGCCACGCGGCTCGGTGCCTTGCTGAAGCCGAGATCCAGCAATTCGGCAACCTTGGCATTGCGCGAGGCGGTTGAATTTCCGCCAAAGACCGTGGCAATGATCCGTTCGCCGCCGCGTTCGGCACTGGCTGTAAGGTTGAAGCCCGCTGCGCGGGTATAGCCCGTCTTGATCCCGTCCGCGCCATTATAACTGCGCAACATCTTGCGGTTGGTATGATAGACCGTCGCGAGTTGGGCATCGGCCGAAATGCGCGAGAAGAGATTGTAGTATTGTGGATAGTCGTAGAACAGATGCCGCCCCATGATCGTCATGTCGCGGGCGGTCGAGAGGTGGCCGCTCTCGGTCAGACCGTGGGCGTTCTTGAAGGTGGTGCGGGTCATTCCGAGCGCCTTGGCCGTGCGGTTCATGCGCCGGGCGAATTGCGTCTCGGACCCTTCGATCGCCTCGGCGAGCGCCGTCGCCGCATCATTGGCAGATTTCACCGCCGCCGCGCGGATCAGGTACCGCAGGGCGATAAGCTGACCGGGGCGCAGGCCAAGTTTGCTGGGCGGCTCGCTGGCCGCGAAGCTGGAAATGCGAACCTTGTCATCAAGGCTGATCTCGCCGTTCTCGACCGCCTCGAACACGATATAAAGCGTCATCATCTTGGTCAGAGAAGCCGGGTGCAGCCTTGTATCGGCGTTGCGTGCATACAGCACCTGGCCATTGCGCGCATCCATCACAAGACCCGCGTAAGGTGCCGCCGCCGCGCTTAACGGCACGATCACCAGCATCCAGAAGGTTGCGAACGCCACCAGACCCCACCGGATCGGCTGCCTGCCCCGTGTTTTCATAGAACTGCTCTTTTACTGCCTCTCGCCGCCGGTTTTCCGGCTGGCATGTTTTGTAACTTCAACGATAGCACAGGCAGGTTTTCATTTAAAGCATTCGTTTACAACAAACTTTTGTCCCCTCGGTCGCTCCCGAAGGCAACATGTAGTGCTTGTGCAGCACCCGACCTCAACATCAACCCTGAGATGCATTCTCTGAGCAGAAGGGGCGCCTTGGGAAGGCAGTGGGGATCACACAGGATCACACAATGGTGTCGCGCGCGCGCAGACTCAGCGGGACTGTTCGTGCTCGAAACGTTGGCGCGCGATCGCCTCGTTGCGGTCGGCCTTCTGTTGATCCGCGAGCGCCTTTTCCACATAGTTCAAATGGGCATTGATGGCGGCGCGGGCGGCCTCGGAATTGCGGGCCTGAATTGCGGTGTTGATCGCCCGATGCTGATCGAGCAGGGCGCCGCGCGTGGTGCGCTGCTTGAACATCACCTGACGGTTGTAGAACACGCCCTCGCGCAGCAGCTGGAACATCGAGCGCATCATGTGCAGCATGATCACGTTATGGCTGGCCTCGATGATCGCCATGTGGAACTCGGCATCGAGCCGGGCCTCATCCGCCGGATTGGTCTTTTTATGGGCGGCTTCCATCTTGTCCATGATCGTCTGAATCACCTGCAGATCGGTATCCGAGGCAAGGCGCGCGGCGCGGCAGGCGGCCAGCCCCTCGAGATCGCGGCGAAAGCCGATATAGTCGAACACCGCCTCGTCGTGATCGGCGAAAAGCCGGATGAGCGCGTCGGAAAAGGCGCTGCCCAGAACATCCGCCACGTAGATGCCGGCCCCTGCCCGCGTGGTCAGCAGCCCCTTGTCCTGCAATTCGGCGATTGCCTCGCGCAGCGACGGGCGAGACACGCCGAGTTTTTCGGCCAACTCGCGCTCGGCCGGCAGGCGTTCGCCGGGGCGCAGGATGCCGCGCAGGATCAGCTTCTCGATCTGCCGTGTCACTGCGGCGGAGAGTTTCTCCGGAGTCACCTTTTGAAATGGCATGCGCGCGCCCCTTAAAAATTGGTTATACGATATGACCAATTTTTCCGTGCGGCAAGCGGCGTGATATCAGAATTCCACGCCCGGCTGTGCCTTGACGCCCTGGCTGCGGAACGGGTGCTTGATCTCTTTCATCTCGCTGACGAGGTCGGCGAGGCCAATCAATTCGGGCTTGGCGCTACGCCCGGTCAGAACGACATGGGTCATCTGCGGCTTTTCCTCGGCCAGGAACAGCAGCACGTCGTCGAGGTCGAGATAGTCATAGCGCAGGGCGATGTTGATCTCGTCCAGCAGCACCATCGTGTTGGCCTCGTCGCGGATCAGTTCCTTGGCCTTCTCCCAGGCGGCTTGCGCCATTTCGGTGTCGCGCTCGCGGTCCTGCGTGTCCCAAGTGAAACCCTCGCCCATGGTGTGAAAGGCGCAGACATCGCTGAAGCGGTCCTTGAGAAGGGTGCGCTCACCGCTTGGCATGCTGCCCTTGATGAACTGCACCACGGCGCATTGCATGCCGTTGCCGATGCAGCGCATGATCATGCCGAAGCCCGAACTGCTCTTGCCCTTGCCATTGCCGGTATGGACGATGATCAGGCCCTTTTCCTCGGTCTTGGTCGCCATCATCCGGTCGCGGGCGGCCTTGATGCGTTTCATCCTTTCGGTGTGGGCCTGGGGGTCGAGGGCCATGCGGTCTCTCCTGTGTCGGGCTGCGTTGCGGGGCAGTTTTGGCAGAGCCGCGCGCGCGTGCAAGGGATATTCGTGATCGCCGGGAAAGCCTTTGTTAACCGATCTGCGCGCAGGCTGCGGCATGCGTTGGCCCTGTGTTGTCCTCTGTGTCCTGCTCGCCGCCTGCAACGCCCCCGGCCCGGGGTTTCACGGCGTGGCCCCGGTGCGCGTGGCGGTCGGGCAGAGCGTGTTCGACGTGCGCATCGACGGGCGCTGGGCACAGGCGATCCGGCTCACCCCGGAATGGGCGCCGCGCCCCGCCGCCGTCATCCCGCGCGCAGTGGCGGCCATGGAGGGGGTCAGCGGCTGTCGCGTGGCCCGGCTCGGCGGCGATCAGGCGGTCATGGTGGCGCAGCTCGATTGCGGCGCGGGCGCGCCGCCGCGCCCGCCACCGGGCTTGACCTGTCAGGTCGAGAAACTGGGGCATGACGAGGCCGATCTGATCTGTCTGCCACGCCGCTGAAGTGGCGTGAAGCTGCTTGATCGCGCGCGGTTTTACAGCCAGAAGGAGCGTATCGCGCCGCTAGTCGGTGGCGCAAAGCCGAAAGGGCAAAACTCATGGATTACAAGGCAGCAGGCTCGCCGAAGAAAGGCAGCAATTCCCCGCGTCACAAGGAACACAACGCGCCCGGGTCGCAAAAGAACCCGTTCGGCAAGCGGCCCTCCAAGGAAGAGCTCATCGCGCGGCTCAAGGCAAAGGCCACCAAGACGGGCTGAACCTGACTGCGCGGGCCCGATGGCCCCTGCCCCGGCCTTGCATCTTTGCGCCAAGGGCCTTAGGCGCTTGCGGGAGTGACCGCGCCCAAGGAGCCCGCCCGCATGAAGATGCACGAGACCTTCATCAAGCCGATGCACCCCGAGGGGCGCAAATTCCTGGCGATCTTCGCGGCGATCACACTGGTCCTGTTCATGCTCTGGGATGTGCTGGGATGGATGGGCGTGGGCCTGACCGTCTGGTGCTATTACTTCTTTCGCGACCCCGAGCGCGTGACCCCGCAGCGCCCCGGCCTGATCGTCAGCCCGGCGGACGGCATCGTGTCGCTGATCGAGCCCGCCGTGCCACCCGCCGAGTTGGGCCTGCCCGACACGCCCCTGACGCGGGTGAGCGTGTTCATGAACGTCTTCAACTGTCACGTGAACCGCGCCCCGGCGGCGGGCAAGGTCCATGCGGTCGCCTATCGCCCCGGCAAGTTCCTCAATGCCTCGCTCGACAAGGCGAGTGCGGATAACGAGCGCAACGGCATCGTGATCGAGATGGAGGGTGGCCGCCTGTTGCCGGTGGTACAGATCGCCGGGCTGGTGGCGCGGCGCATCGTCTGTTTCGTGGACAAAGGCAGCACGCTGTCGCGCGGCGAACGCTTCGGGCTGATCCGGTTCGGGTCGCGGCTCGATGTGTACCTGCCCGATGGGGTGGCACCGCAAGTGCGGGTGGGGCAGACCATGGTGGCCGGTGAAACCGTCATGGCGGAGCTCAATCGATGACCAAGCCGCCGCGCAAACATCCCCGCAAAGAGGTCACGCTGGCGCAATTGCTGCCCAACATGCTGACCGTGGCGGCGATATGCGCGGGTGTCACGGCAATCCGCATGGGCGTCCAGGGCGACTATGTGCGCGCGGTGCAGCTTCTGCTGATCGCTGGGGTGCTTGACGGGCTCGACGGGCGTCTGGCGCGGCTCTTGCGCAGCACCTCGGCGATGGGGGCAGAGCTTGATTCCCTGGCGGATTTCATCAATTTCGGCGTGGCGGCCCCGCTGGTGATCTATTACTGGGGCCTGCAGGACGCACGCCACGCTGGCTGGATTGCGGTGCTGTTCTTTGCAATCTGCTGCGTGATGCGGCTCGCCCGTTTCAATGTCAGTGCCCGGGAAGAGGGCGCCAAGGGCGGATCAGGTGCCTATTTCGACGGGCTGCCCTCGCCCGCCGGCGCGCTCTTGGCGATGCTGCCGATGTTCGTGACCTTCGCGGTGCCAGGCCTGCCGCATCCGCCGTCGATCCTTGTCGGGATATACATGGCGGGCGTCGGCCTGCTGATGATCTCGCCGGTGCCGGTCTGGTCCTTCAAGCGCACCAAAATTTCACGCGAGAACGTCAAATTTTTCCTATTGGGCTTTGCCTGCGTCGCCGCCGCACTCGTGATCTTCACATGGGCCGCGTTGATCGTCATGTGCCTGACCTATGTCGCGGTCGTCATCTGGGCGGCCTTGATCTGGTATCCGAAGGACCGGTCTGGATGAGTGTTGCAGAGAGGTGAGCGATGGACCTTGACGCGGTGAAGAACACCTACGCCCGATGGGCGCCTGTTTATGACGCGACCTTTGGCCGGATCACCCATGCCGGGCGGCGCGAGGCGGTGCGCCATATCAACGCGCGCGGGGGGCGCGTGCTCGAAGTGGGCGTCGGCACCGGGCTCTCGCTCGAGGCGTATGATCGGGACGTGCAGGTGACCGGCTTTGACTACAGCGAGGATATGCTGCGCAAGGCCCGTAGGCGCGTCGCGCGGCGCGGTCTGAAACATGTCGAGGCGCTGCGGCAGATGGATGCGCGCGACCTCGATTTCCCCGATGACAGCTTTGATACCGTGGCCGCCATGCATGTGCTGTCGGTTGTGCCCGAACCCGAACAGGTGATGACCGAGATCGCCCGCGTCCTGCGTCCCGGCGGGCAGGTGGTGATCACCAACCATTTCCGCCACGAACGCGGTGTCTGGGCCGGTCTCGCCCGCGCCGCCGCCCCGCTGGAGCGGGTGCTGGGCTGGCATTCGGATTTCGAGATCGACACCGTCCTGCAAGACCCGCGCCTGCACGTGGTCACCCGCCGTGACCTGCCGCCGATGGGGATGATGACGTTCCTGGTGCTGGAAAAGCGGGTGAATTGAGGCGATGAAGCCCCGCCGGAAGAGGCGGGGCCCCAGTCTGAGGTATGGATTGGATACGTCTCAGTTCGGGATCTGACCGCTGATCCCCTCGACGTAGAAATCCATCCCCAGCAGCGTGCCGTCATCCGCGACCTCACCCTCGGCCAGCCAGGCGCTGCCGTCCTGCCGGTTGATCGGGCCGGTGAAGGGGTGATACTCGCCCGCCGCCATCGCCTGCTTGAGCGCGAGCGCCTCCTCCTTGACATCCGCAGGCACCGCATCGGTGATCTCGCCGATCTCGACCATGCCCTTGTCGATGCCCTGCCAGACCTGCTGGCTCTCCCATGTGCCGTCGATCACCGCCTGCGTGCGGGCGATGTAATAGGGTGCCCAGTTGTCGATGATCGAGCTGACCCGCGGCAGGGGCTTGTATTCCGCCATGTCGGACGCCTGCCCAAAGGTGATCACGTTGCCGGCCTTTTCCGCCGCCGCCTGCGGTGCGGTCGAGTCGGTATGCTGCAGGATCACGTCGGCCCCCTGCTCGATCAGCGCAGTCGCGGCATCCGCCTCTTTCGCGGGATCGAACCACGTATAGGCCCAGATGATCTTGAACTCGACATCGGGGTTGACCTTCTTGGCGTGGAGATAGGCCGAATTGATGCCGCGAATGACCTCAGGGATCGGGAACGAGGCGATGTAGCCCACGATGTTCGACTTGGTCATCTTGCCCGCGATATGGCCCTGCACCGCGCGCCCCTCATAGAATCGCGCCGAATAGGTGGAGAGGTTGGGCAGAGTCTTGTAACCGGTGGCGTGCTCGAATTTCACATTCGGGAACTTCTCGGCGACGGCCACCGTCGGCTCCATGAAGCCAAAAGAGGTGGTAAAGATGAGATCCGCGCCCTGCAACGCCATCTGCGTGATCGCACGTTCGGCATCCGCACCTTCGGGCACGCTTTCCTGATAGACGGTCTCGACCTGATCGCCAAAGTGGTCCTCGACGGCCAGCCGCGCCTTGTCATGCTCATAGGTCCAGCCGCCATCGCCGATGGGACCGACATAGATAAAGCCGACCTTGGTCTTGTCCTGCGCCACGGCCGTGGTCGCAAGGCCGAGCGCAAGCGCGGCCGAGGTCAAAAGATGCGTGAGTTTCATGCGTATCTCCCTGTCATGGTGTTATTGCGAAGCGTGAAAGATGCGGCCCAGTGAGGCGGGCGCGCGGGATTTGTCGCCTGCCATGATGACCAGCACTAGGATAGTGATCAAGTAGGGCGACATGGAAAGGTATTCGACCGGGATGGCAAAGCCCGCCGCCTGAAGGTTGAGCTGCAGCACCGTGACCCCACCAAAGAGCCACGCCCCGAGCAGAACCCGGCCTGCCTTCCACGAGGCGAAGACCACCAAGGCGAGCGCGATCCAGCCGGCACCCGCCGTCATGCCTTCGGTCCACTGCGGCACGCGAATGAGGCTGATATAGGCCCCGCCCAGCCCCGCGCAGGCCCCGCCGAATAGGATCGCCGCGACCCGGATGCGCACCACCTTGTAGCCAAGCGCATGGGCCGCGTCGTGGTTCTCGCCCACGGCGCGCAGGATCAGCCCGGCCCGGCTGTACCTGAGCATCCACCAGATGAGCCCCACCAGCGCGAGTCCGAGATAGACCATCAGGTCATGCGAAAAGAGAACCCGGCCCAGAAACGGAATGTCGCCGAGCAGGGGGACATCCAGCTTGGCCACGGGCGGCGGCTTGATCCCGACATAGCCCTGCCCCAGCAGCGACGACAGGCCCAGGCCGAAGAGCGTCAGCGCCAGACCGCTTGCCACCTGATTGGCGAGCGCCACTTGCGTGAGCAAGGCGAACAGGAGCGCCAGCACCGCGCCGCCCCCCGCCGCAGCGACAAAGCCGAAGACAGGCGAGCCGGAATTGACCGCCACGGCAAAGCCGCAGATCGCCCCGGTGATCATCATCCCCTCGACCCCGAGATTGAGCACGCCCGCGCGCTCCACCACCAACTCTCCCAGGGCGGCGAGCAGGATCGGCGTCGCCGCGACCATCAGCGAGGCCAGAAGCAGCTCCGGGCTGATCGAGCCCATATCCATCATGCCACCTCCCTCGATACGAGGCGGATGCGATAATTCGTCAGCACATCCACCGCCAACAAGAAAAACAGCAGCATACCCTGAAAAAGCTGAATCGCGGCCGCAGGCAGGCCCATGTTGGATTGCGCGATCTCGCCGCCGATATAGGTCAGCGCCATCAAGAGCCCCGCCAGCAGGATCCCCAAGGGATGCAACCGCCCGAGAAAGGCGACGATGATCGCGGTAAACCCATAGCCCACGTTGAAGTCGATGCTCACTTGGCCCGCAGGCCCCGAGACCTCGAATAGCCCCGCCAGACCCGCGAGCGCTCCGGCGGTGCCAAGACACACCAGCACCAGCCGCGCCGGCCGCACCCCGGCAAAACGTGCCGCGCGCGGGGCCTGCCCGGTCAGGCGAATGTGATAGCCCAAGGAGTGCCGGGTCAGCAGCACATAGGCAAAGATCACCGCGATGAAGGCCGCCACAACCCCCCAATGCATGCCGGTTCCGGTGATCAGTTCGGCATTATGCGCGCTGTCGTATTGCCGCAGGTTGCGCGAGCCGGGAAAGCCCATGCCCTCGGGGTTCTTCATCGGCCCGAGGGCCATGGCCGCCAGCAACTGCTCGGCCACATAGACCAGCATCAGCGACACCAGAATCTCGTTGGTGCCGAAACGCAATTTCAACACCGCCGGGATCATCGCCCAGACCCAGCCGCCAAGCGCCCCGGCCAGCACCATCAGCGGAAAGATCAGAACGCTCTCAGTGGGGTAAAACGCAAGCCCCACCCCCGCGCCCGTGAGCGCCCCGACGATATACTGCCCCTCGGCCCCGATATTCCAGATCCCAGCCCGAAACCCGAGGCTGAGGCCAATGGCAATCAGGATCAGCGGCGCGCCCTTGATCAGAAGCTGCGGGCGGTAATAAAACGCGAACTCGCCAAAGAGCGGCTGCCAGAAAATCGTGGCGATCGCCTCGACCGGATCCTTGCCAAGTGCCGCAAACAGCGCGCCCCCCGCCACCATGGTGATAACCACCGCCAGAATCGGTGTCACCCATGTCCAGAGGCGCGAGGGCTGTGGGCGCTTTTCCAGCTTCAGCATGACGCACCGCTTGGTTTCTTTATGGCAAAAATACTCAAATCCGACGGCTCAGACATGCGCCGCCTCCATGCCATGCGCGCCACCCATCATCAGGCCGATTTCTTCCACATTCAGGTCCTGCGCGGGCCGGATCTCCGACAGGCGCCCCTCGTTCAGCGCGCCGAACCGATCGGAGATTTCCATCAACTCGTCGAGATCCTGGCTGATGCAGAGGATCGCCGCCCCATTTGCTGCCAGATCGAGCAGCGCCTGCCGGATCGCTGCGGCGGCGGCGGCGTCGACGCCCCATGTGGGCTGATTGACCACCAAGACCTCGGGGCGTTGCAGCACTTCGCGCCCAATGACGAATTTCTGCAGGTTGCCGCCCGACAGCGCCCGCGCAGCCACATCGGGCCCCGGCGTGCGCACATCGAACCGCTCGATGACGGCACTCGCGAAGGCCCGCGCAGCACCCCAGCGGATAAAGCCGCGCGCGGTCAGCCCCTCGCGCTGCGCCCCCGTGAGATACGCGTTTTCCGTCAGGCTCATATCCGGCGCGGCGGCATGGCCCAGCCGCTCCTCGGGCGCGGCCAGAAGGCCCATCCTGCGCCGCGCCGTCGGTCCCAGTCGACCGATGGGAGTTCCATGGAGCCGGATCGCCTCGGCGTTGCTCAGGATTTCACCCGAGAGCGCCGCCAGCAATTCGTCCTGCCCGTTCCCCGCAACCCCGCCAAGGCCTACTATCTCACCCGCCTGCACCGTCAGGTGAATATCCTTGAGCGCGGTGCCATAGGCCGAGGGCGAGGCCACCGAGAGCCCGGTGATGTCGAGCGCCACCGCCCCCGGCGCGCGCGGCGCGCGTTCCGGCGCGGCAAAGCTCGACCCGACCATCATCTCGGCCATTTCGCGTGCCGAGGTCTCGCGCGGCAGGCAAGTGCCCACGTTCCGCCCCTGCCGCAGGATCGTCGCCTGATCACAAAGGCTGCGGATTTCCTCCAGCTTGTGCGAGATGTAGAGGATCGCCACACCTTCGCCGCTCAGCTTGCGCAGGGTCTGGAACAGGATCTTCACCTCCTGCGGGGTCAGCACCGAGGTGGGCTCGTCCATGATCAACAGGCGCGGATCCTGCAACAGGCAGCGGATGATCTCGACCCGCTGCCGCTCGCCCGCCGACAGATCGCCGACGATGCGACCGGGATCGAGCGGCAGGCCATAGGTTTCCGACACCTCCCTTATGCGGGTCGCAAGGTCGCGCAGGCGCGGCGGCTCTTCCATGCCGAGCGCCACGTTCTCGGCCACGCTCATCGCCTCGAAAAGCGAGAAATGCTGAAACACCATCGCCACGCCCGCCTTGCGCGCCGCATGCGGATCGGGCGGGGCATAGGGCGCGCCATGCAGGGACATCGCGCCGCTGTCGGGCTTTACAAGGCCGTAGATCATCTTGACCAGCGTCGATTTGCCCGCGCCGTTTTCACCCAAGAGCGCGTGCACCTCGCCCTCCAGAATGTCGAAGGACACGGCGTCATTGGCGACGACACCGGGATAGGCCTTGGTCAGGCCCGAAATACTGAGCAGCGGCGTCGTCACGCGGTTGTCCCCTGATGGCGGGCGGCGGGTGCTTGTCGCGTCTTCAGTAACGCAGTCGCGGTGCCGACGGCAATGGCCTGCGGGTGTTTGCCAAGGTTCGGGTCGCCGATCGGACAGTCGATGCGCGCGATTTCGGCAGGTCCATGGCCCAACGCCGCCAGACGCTTGCGGAACCGGGCCCATTTGGTGGCCGATCCGATCAGCCCGCAAGAGGCGAAACCGTGCTTCAAGAGCGCGTGACAGAGCGCCAGGTCGAGCGCATGCGAATAGGTGACGATCAGGTGATGCGCATCGCGTGGCGCATGCACAACAAGCGCGGGCAGATTGGGCGCGGGCCATCCCGTGACACCTTCCGGCACCACAGCCGGAAATCGCGCCAGTTCGGTATCTGCCCAGGTGATCCGGAAATCCGGCAACGGGCCGAGCGTGGCGGCAAGTGCGCGCCCGACATGCCCCGCCCCCCAGATCCAGAGCGGGGCGGCGCGCGGGCGCACCGGCTCGACCATCCAGCCCTCGATCAACTGCGGCGCAGGCAACTCGCCCCGGTCCCGCGCCCGCGCCAGCCTGCGCCGCACCGCGAGCGGGGCGGCGCACACCCCCGCCACATCACCTGTAACGGGGCGCGCGATGACATCGAGGCCCTCCAACCCGGCCAGGCGCACGACATCGTAGACCTCGCTCACCACCTCGACCGCGCCGCCACAGCATTGTCCCATATCGGGGCCGAGCGCGTGGCGGCTCAAGCGCGTGGGTGCCGCCTGAGCACGTGCAGCGCCCGCCAATTCATACTCCAGTGCCCCGCCCCCCACCGTGCCCGATTGCCCTCCCTGCCAGACCAGCATCGCCGCCCCGACCTCGCGCGGGGCCGAGCCACGGGTGGCCGCGATCACCACCCGGGTCACGCGGCCATGGCGCGAAACCGCCGTGCGCAGGCCATCGAGATCGAAACTCATGCGCGCGCCCTCTCCACCGCCTGCAAGAGCCGCTCGGGCGTGGCGGGAGCGTCGAGCGCCGGGTAGCGCGTGCCGCAGGACGCCACCGCATCCGACAGCGCCAGAAAGGCCGAGATGCCCAGCATCAAGGGGGGCTCGCCGACGGCCTTGGAGCGATAGATCGTCTCCTCGCGGTTCTGCCCGTCCCAGAGCGTCACTTTGAACACCTCGGGCCGGTCCGAGCAGGCCGGGATCTTGTAGGTCGAGGGTGCATGGGTGCGCAGCCGCCCGGCCTTGTCCCAGACCAGTTCCTCCACCGTCAGCCAGCCCGCGCCCTGCATATAGCCACCCTCGATCTGCCCGATATCGAGCGCGGGGTTTAGCGAGGTGCCGCAATCATGCACGATATCAGCGCGCAGGATTCGGTTCTCGCCGGTCAGCGTATCCAGCACCACCTCGGTCACCGCCGCGCCATAGGCGAAATAATAGAACGGGCGCCCCTGCCCCTTGATCCGGTCCCAGGCCAGCTTGGGCGTCTTGTAGAACCCGGTCGAGGACAGGCTGACGCGGTGCTCGTAACACAGCCGCGCAGCCTGTGCGAAACTGATCTCCTGCGCGCCCACGCGTACCGTGCCGCCCTCGAACGTGACGGCCTCGGGCGCCTCTTGATGATACTGCGCCAGGAATTTTGCCATCCGCTGCCGTATGGTGTCACAAGCCACCCGCACCGCCATGCCGTTGAGATCACTGCCAGAGCTTGCCGCCGTGGCCGAGGTATTGGGCACCTTGCCGGTATCGGTGGCGGTGATCCGCACCGCCTCGAGCGGCAGGCCGAAACGCGCGGCGGCCACCTGCGCCACCTTCTGAAACAGGCCCTGCCCCATCTCGGTGCCGCCGTGATTGAGCTGCACCGAGCCGTCCTGATAGACATGCACCAGCGCCCCCGCCTGATTGAGATGGCTGAGCGTGAAGGAAATCCCGAACTTCACCGGGCTGAGCGCGATGCCGCGCCTGAGCACCGGATTGCGCGCGTTCCACTCCGCCACCGCCGCGCGCCGGGCGTGATAGGCGGAGGTCTCGACCAGCGCGTCGGTCATCTCGTGCAGGATGAAATCCTCCACCGCCTGCCCATAGGGCGTGTGCTGTTTCTTCTGGCCGGAACTATCCTCGGAGCGGCGCGCAGCGCGGGGGGCAGACAGCCCCGCTTCACCGGCTGCCGTGTAGTAATTCCTCTGCCGCACGGTGAGCGGGTCAAGCCCCAGCTCATGCGCCACGTGATCCATCACCCGCTCGATCCCCAGCATCCCCTGCGGCCCGCCAAAGCCGCGAAAGGCGGTGGCCGAGGCGGTGTTGGTGCGCAGCCGGTGGCTCTCGATCCGCACGGCAGGCAGGTGATAGGCGTTGTCGGCATGCAGCATCGCGCGGTCGGCCACCGGCAGCGACAGGTCCTGGCTCCAGCCGCAGCGCGCGTAATGGACGAACTCCACGCCCGTGAGCCTACCCTCGCCGTCGAATCCCGCGCGATAGGTGATGCGGAACTCGTGCCGCTTGCCGGTGATCACCATGTCGTCGTCGCGGTCATAACGCATCTTGCAGGGCCACCCCGTCGCCATCGCTGCCACGGCACAGGCGACGGCGAGCGCATTGGCCTGACTTTCCTTACCACCAAATCCGCCACCCATGCGCCGGGTCTCGACCCGCACGGCATGCATCGGTCGCCCGATAGCATCGGCCACCTTGTGCTGCACCTCCGTCGGATGCTGGGTCGAGGCATGGACCACCATGTCGCCCCCCTCCTGCGGCAGGGCGACGGCAGCCTGCCCTTCGAGATAGAAATGCTCCTGCCCGCCGATCTCGATGGCCCCTTTGACCCGATGCGGCGCGGCGGTGATGGCGGCTGCGGCATCGCCTTTGGCGTAGATGCGCGGGCCGTCCTCGAAACGGCTGTCGGCGGCGAGGGCCTCGTCGATGGTGAGGGTCGGCGTGGCTTCCTCGTATGTGACCATCGCGCGCCGCGCCGCGCGGCGGGCGGCAAGGTGACTATCGGCAATCACCAGGAAGAGCGGCTGGCCGTGGTACTGCACATCGCCGGTGCAAAGCAGCGGTTCGTCATGGGCGGAGGGCGAGCAATCGGCGTCATTCGGCAGATCGGCGGCGGTCAGCACCGCCACGACACCGGCGCAGGCGCGCACGGCTGCAAGGTCCATGCCCGTCACCCGGCCACAGGCGATTCCGCTGAGGCCAAAGGCGAGGTGGAGCGTTCCGCGCGGAGTGGGGATGTCATCGACATAACGCGCCGCGCCCGTCACATGCAGGCGGGCGGCGTCATGCGGCAGCGGCTTGGAGACGGTCATGCCCGCACCTCCAGAACCGATGTAGCAGCCCCCTGATCCTCAAGGAAATACCGCGTCAGCAGATTGCGCGCGACATTCAGGCGATAGTCGGCAGAGGCGCGCATATCCGACAGCGGAGCGAAATCCTCGGCCCAGGCGTCCTGCGTGGCGGCGATGGTCGCCTCCGTCCAGGGCTGCCCCAAGAGCGCCGCCTCGACATGGGCAGCGCGCTTGGGAATGCCCGCCATGCCGCCGAAACCGATGCGCGCGGCGCGCACGTGGCCGTCCTCGATCATGATGTTGAAACAGCCCAGAACGGCGGAAATGTCCTGATCGAAGCGCTTGGAAATCTTGTAGCAGCGCAGCCGGTCGGGCTGGCGCGGGACGCTTACCGCCTCGACAAATTCTCCCGACGCGCGGTCCTGTTTGCCGTAGTCCAGAAAGAACTCCGCCAGCGGCATCGCGCGGCGGGTGTCGCCGTGGCGCAGATGCAGCGTGGCCCTTAGAGCAATGAGCGCGGGCGCGTTGTCGCCGATGGGCGAACCATTGGCGATATTGCCCCCGAGCGTCGCCGCTGCGCGCACCTGGTCCGAGCCATAGCGCCGCAGCATCGCTGCATAGGAGGCATGATAGGGGGAAATCACCTCCATCAACCGGGCGATGGTCAAACCGGCACCAAGGCGGATCTCGGTGTCGGTCACCTCGACCGCCTGCAGATCGGCACAGCCGTTCAGGAAGATCGGCATCTCCAGATCGCGCAACTGCTTGGTGACCCACAGCCCCACATCCGTCGCCCCGGCAATCAACGTGGCCTGCGGATGAGCGGCAAAGAGCCCTGCCAACTCATCCGTGGTTCTTGGCTGCCAAGACTTAGGGGGGCTGTCTGCCCCCCGCCCTTCGGGCCCCCCCGAGAGTATTTCTGCCAAAAAGAAACTGGGATTGTCACGCATCCAGTCCGGCACCGGCGCATCTTCAGCCGCTCGGGCGGCGCGCAGGATGGGGGCATAGCCGGTGCAGCGGCAGAGATTGCCGGCAAGCACGCGGTCGTGATCGGCCTCGCCATTCATGTGCGCGCAGGCCATCGACGCGATGACGCCCGGCGTGCAAAAGCCGCATTGCGAACCGTGATGGTCGATCATCGCCTGTTGCACCGGGTGCAGCGCGCCGTCCGGTCCGCCGATCCCTTCGACGGTGCGCACGGCCTTGCCCTGCAGCTGCGGCAGGAAGAGAATGCAGGCGTTGAGCGGGCGCGCGCCGGTCTCGTCGCTGACGATCACCGTGCAGGCGCCGCAATCGCCCTCGTTGCAGCCCTCCTTGGTGCCGGTCAGGCCGCGCGCCTCGCGCAGCCAATCAAGCAGGGTCGTGGTCGGGGGGATGTCCCCCGCATCCACGCACTCTCCGTTCAGAAGAAACGTGAGGGTCATGTCCGGTGCCTGCCGCCTTACCAAAAATCTGCCCTTGTCTGCCTGACCTTCGATGCGGCGTAGAAGGTGGCGGGCTTGTCCTGTCGGTCTTCGATGAAAACTGTCGACGGGGCGTTTGGCAAGTCTTTTGTTTCGCGAAGGCCCTGAGTAGGATGGCCGTCATGAGCGCCAATCCCCGATTCATTCACCTGCGTGTCCACACCGAATATTCCCTTCTCGAGGGGGCGGTGCGGCTGAAGAAACTGCCCGGTCTCTGCGAGGCGGCGGGCATGCCCGCCGTGGCCGTTACCGATACGAACAACATGTTCGCCGCCCTTGAATTTTCCGTCTCGGCGCAAGCCGCGGGGGTGCAGCCGATCATGGGCTGTCAGGTGGATCTCGAATATGTCGCCAGAAGCCCCGGAGAGCGGATCAAGCCGCCCGCGCCGGTGGTCCTGCTGGCGCAGAACGAGCGCGGTTACGAGAACCTGATGAAGCTCAATTCCTGCCTCTACCTGCGGGGCGACGGGCAATTGGCGCATGTCACGGTCGAGGAACTGGCCGCCCATGCCGAGGGCGTGATCTGCCTGACCGGCGGGCCGGACGGGCCGGTGGGGCGGCTCTTGCAGGGCGGGCAGCGCCCGGCGGCAGAGGCGCTCATGGAGCGGCTGGCAGCAGCCTATGGCAACCGGCTCTATGTCGAGTTGCAGCGCCACCCCGGCGAGAGCGGCGCGCCGGAACCCGAGCGGCTGACCGAGCGCGGCTTGGTCGAGATGGCCTATGCGATGGACCTGCCGCTCGTGGCCACCAACGATGTCTATTTCCCCAAGCCCGACATGTACGAGGCGCATGATGCGCTCCTCTGCGTGGCCGACGGGGCCTATGTCGATCAGAGCGAGCCACGCCGCCGCCTGACGCCACAGCACTATTTCAAGTCGCAGGAAGAAATGGTGACGCTCTTCGCGGACCTGCCCGAGGCGCTGGAAAATACCGTCGAGATCGCCAGACGCTGCGCCTTCGGCTGTTACAAGCGTGACCCGATCCTGCCGCGTTTTGCCGATGACGAGGTCGACGAATTGCGCCGTCAGGCGCGCGCGGGTCTTGAGGCGCGGCTTGCCGTCATTCCGCACGCCGCCCCGGTCGAGGACTATGAAAAACGGCTCGATTTCGAACTTGGCATCATCGAGGGGATGGGGTTTCCGGGATATTTCCTGATCGTGGCGGATTTCATCAAATGGGCCAAGGACCACGATATTCCGGTGGGGCCGGGGCGCGGCTCGGGCGCGGGCAGCCTGGTGGCCTACGCACTGACCATCACCGACCTTGATCCGTTGCGCTATAGCCTTCTCTTCGAGCGGTTCCTGAACCCGGAGCGGGTCAGCATGCCCGACTTTGACATCGACTTCTGCATGGATCGCCGCGAGGAGGTGATCCAATATGTTCAGGAGAAATATGGCCGCGACCGGGTGGGGCAGATCATCACCTTTGGTGCCCTTCTCTCCAAGGCTGCGGTGCGCGATATCGGGCGGGTTCTGCAAATGCCCTATGGGCAGGTGGATCGCCTGTCGAAGATGATCCCGGTCGAGGGCGTCAAACCGGTCAGCATCGAACAGGCGCTCGCGCAGGAAGAGCGGCTGCGCGAGGCCGCGAAATCCGAGGAGGTGGTGGACCGGCTGCTGAATTACGGCATGAAGGTCGAGGGGCTGTTGCGCAACGCCTCCACCCATGCCGCGGGGGTGGTGATTGGCGACCGGCCATTGGATGAGCTGGTGCCGCTCTACCAGGATCCGCGCTCGGACATGCCCGCCACGCAGTTCAACATGAAATGGGTGGAACAGGCGGGGCTGGTGAAGTTCGACTTTCTCGGCCTCAAAACCCTGACCGTGATCCAGAATGCCATCGAGCAGATCCACCATGAGGGGCGGGACCTGCATATCGCCGCCGATGGCAGCACCATCTACGAGCCCTTTCCCGGAGCAGAAAACGATATCGGGCAGATCCCGCTTGATGACGAAAAGACCTATGAGCTTTATGCCCGCGCCCGCACCGTCGCCGTGTTCCAGGTGGAAAGCTCGGGCATGATGGACGCGCTCAAGCGGATGAAACCCACCTGCATCGAGGATATCGTGGCGCTCGTCGCGCTCTACCGGCCCGGCCCGATGGAGAACATTCCGAAATACTGCGAGGTCAAGAACGGGCTGAGCGAACGCGACCATCTGCACCCTTCGGTCGATCATATCCTCGACGAGACGCAGGGCATCATCGTTTATCAGGAACAGGTGATGCAGATCGCGCAGGAGATGGCGGGCTATACGCTTGGCGGCGCCGACCTGTTGCGCCGCGCCATGGGCAAGAAGATACAGGCCGCGATGGATGCCGAACGGCCCAAGTTCATCGCCGGGGCCAAGGAGAACGGCGTCGACGATGCCAAGGCGCTCGCGGTCTGGAACCTTTTGGACAAGTTCGCCAATTACGGCTTCAACAAGTCGCATGCCGCCGCCTATGCGGTGGTCAGCTACCAGACGGCGTGGCTCAAGTCCAATCACCCGGTGGAATTCATGGCCGGTGTGATGAATTGCGATATCCACCTCACCGACAAGCTGGCGGTCTATTTCCAGGAGGTGAAAAAGGGGTTGGGCCTCGACTGGCTGCCGCCCTGCGTGAACCGGTCCGAGGCCACGTTCGTGGTGCGTCAGGGCGTGCTGCACTATGCGCTCGGCGCGCTCAAGAACGTGGGCGTCGAGGCGATGAAGCTGATTGTCGAGGGGCGGACCGAGAAACCCTTCGCCACGCTCTATGACATGGCGCGGCGGGTGGATTTGAAACGCATCGGCAAGCGGCCGCTGGAGATGCTGGCCCGCGCCGGGGCGTTTGACGCGCTCGACCGCAACCGTCGCCGGGTGTTCGAGAGTATCGAGGCGCTGATGAACTACTCCGCCGCAATCCACGAGCAGAAGCATTCGGATCAGGTCTCGCTTTTCGGCGATGCCGGTGAGGATCTGCCCGAACCGCGCCTTGTCCCGGTCGAGGACTGGCTGCCTGCCGAACGGCTGACCGAGGAATTCAAGGCCGTCGGCTTCTACCTCTCGGGTCATCCGCTCGACGATTACATGACCGTGCTCAAGCGGCAGGAGGTCAAGACGCTGGACGAGGTGACCGCCCGCGCCGAGCAGGGACCGTTCCTGGCCAAGATGGCGGGCGTCGTCGCCGGGCGGCAGGAGCGCAAGTCGGCGCGTGGCAACCGCTTTGCCTTTGCGCAACTCAGCGACACCACGGGCGGCTACGAGGTCACGATCTTTTCCGATGTGCTTGAGAAATCGCGCGATTTCCTTGAAACCGGCACGCAGGTTGTGATCAGTGCCGAGGCCACGATGGAGAGCGATCAGCTCAAACTGCTCTGCCGCTCGGTACAGCCGATCGACGGGATGGTCGCCGATGCCGGAGCCGTCGGCCTGCGGATTTTCGTCGATCAGCCGGGGGTGATCGGTTCGGTCGCGAGCGTTCTGGAGGGGGTGGCCAAAGCCGCGCGCGGAGGCGCGCCCGGGCCGATCCATTTCCGCCTTATGGGCGAGGGGTTGCCCGGCGAGGTCGAGATCGACAGCGGCGTGGAATACCCCGTTACCCCGCAGATCAAGGGCGCGATCAAGAGCCTGAGCGGCGTGGTGATGGTCGAGGAGATCTGAACCCTGCCCAACGTCATCCCGGACTTGACCCGGCATCTCTGTGCAGCAAGAGACCCCGGGTCAAGCCCGGGGTGACACGGGCCTTCACAGGCCACGTGTCAGTAATGCGGCGGGCGCTCGTCGCCCAAGTACACACTGCCTTCGCTGTCCTCGCGCCGTGCTGCCTCGCGCTCCAGCAGCATCTGGACACGCCCGCGCAGCCAGTCGATCTCGTGGTCCTGCCGCGCGATGACATCCGACAGGTCATCGACGCTGCGCATGAGATGGGCGATTTTCTCTTCCAGATCGGTCATGGCATCGCCTTACGCCGGCGCAGCCGCGCGGTCAATCATCGAGCAATCAACGGGGCCGCCTTGCCCCCGCGCAGCCCTTCGGCTAGACCGCGCCACGACAGCCGCCGCAAGGACGACACCCATGGCCAAGCCCAAGAAACAGCCCCGCCCCAAGGCTGAAACGCCCAAGGGGTTCCGCGATTATTTCGGCGCGGACGTGACCGAGCGCGCCGCGATGCTAAACGCCATCGCCGGGGTCTATCATCGCTACGGGTTCGACGCGCTGGAATCGGGCGCGGTCGAGACGGTCGAGGCCCTGGGCAAGTTCCTGCCCGACGTCGACCGGCCCAACGAGGGCGTCTTTGCCTGGCAGGACGAAGACGAGAAATGGCTGGCGCTGCGCTATGACCTGACCGCGCCCTTGGCCCGCGTCTACGCCCAGCACCGCAACGAGTTGCCGACGCCCTACAGGCGCTACGCCATGGGGCCGGTCTGGCGCAACGAGAAGCCGGGACCGGGGCGGTTTCGCCAGTTCTATCAATGCGATGCGGATACGGTGGGCACGGCGTCCATGGCGGCCGATGCCGAGATCTGCGCGATGCTGGCCGATGCGCTGGAAGAGGTCGGCATCCCGCGCGGCGATTACGTGGTGCGGGTGAATAATAGGAAGATTCTTGATGGAATTCTTGAGGGAGTTCTCGTTCAGAATAAAAAGACAGAAGTCTTGCCGAGAGATTTCAAAGAAGCGATGCAAACCAAGCTTAACGATTGGGATTTTGTCAGCCGAGACGCCGTTCTGAGGACTATCGACAAATTCGACAAAGTTGGAGCCACTGGAGTCATTGAACTATTGACCACCGGTCGAAAAGACCAGTCAGGAGCATTCATTGATGGTGTTGGGCTGTCCGAAGCTGATGCGCGCCGAATTATAGATTTCATGCAATCTAAAGGGCAAGACAACGCTAAGACAATTGCCAACTTAAGGACACTGATCGACTACTCCGAAATCGGTATGCAGGGCGTGGACGAACTCGAAGAGATCGCCACCCTCCTCGCCGCCCAAGGCTACGGCCCCAACCGCATCGTCATCGACCCCTCCGTCGTGCGCGGTCTTGGCTACTATACCGGCCCGGTTTTCGAGGCTGAGCTGACCTTTGAGATCCTTGATGAAAAAGGCCGCCCGAGGCAGTTCGGCAGCGTCGCCGGCGGTGGCCGCTATGACGATCTTGTGGCGCGCTTCACCGGGCAGCAGGTGCCCGCCGTAGGGGTCTCCATCGGCGTTGACCGGCTGTTGGCCGCGCTGCGCGAAAAGGGCCGAACGGGGGGCGAGGCGCAGGGGCCGGTGGTCGTCACAGTGATGGATCGCGATCGCATGGCCGATTATCAGGCGATGGTGGGCGAGTTGCGCCAAGCAGGCATCCGCGCCGAGGTCTATCTCGGCAACCCGAAGAATTTCGGCAACCAGATGAAATATGCCGACCGGCGCGGCAGCCCGGTGGCGATCATCGAGGGCGGCGACGAAAAGGCGCGCGGCGTGGTGCAGATCAAGGACCTGATCCTTGGCGCACAGATCGCCGAGAATGCCACATTAGAAGAATGGAAGGAACGCCCCAGCCAATACGAGGTGCCGCGCGATCAACTTGTTGAAAAGGTCCGCGAAATTCTGTCGAGGCAAGGCTGATGCCGGAACGTGCCGCGACCCTAGCCGAGGCTGCACGCCTGCGCGGCCTCTTTGAGGCGGCGGGCGCGCTGCCGGTCGAGACCTCGGTGCTGCAACCCGCCGAGGTGCTGCTTGATCTCTATGGCGAGGATATCCGTGCCCGCGCCTACGTGACCTCGGACGCGCTGCGCGGCGAGCAGATGCTGCGCCCCGATTTCACCGTGCCGGTGGTGCAGATGCATATGGAACACGGCGCCGAACCCGCGCGCTACACCTATTCCGGCGAGGTGTTTCGCCGTCAGGAAGAGGATGCCGCCCGCGCCAATGAATACACGCAGGTGGGGTTCGAGATTTTCGAACGCGACGCCCCCGAGGCAGCGGATGCCGAGGTGTTCTCGATGTTTTTCGACATCCTGCGCCCGCTCGGCCTGCGCGCGGCGACGGGGGATATCGGCATCCTGATGGCCGCGGTCGAGGGGCTGCGCACGGCTGAGCGGCGCAAGGCGGCGCTGAGGCGGCATATCTGGCGGCCCCGGCGGTTTCGCACGCTGATCGACCGGTTTTCGGGCAAGTCCCCGGTGCCCGAACAACGCGCGGCGCTTTTGGCCTCGGCAGACCCGATGGCCGGGGCGGAGCCGATAATCGGCATGCGCGGCCCGGATGAAATATCAAGCCGGATCAAGGCGTTGCGTGAGGACGCGCAGACCTCCCCGATCTCTGCCGCCGAGGTCGAACTGCTCGACGCGGTGCTGGCGGTGCGCGAGACCAGCGACAACGCGCTGGAACGGCTGCGCGACATCGCCGTGGACCTGCCCGCGATTCAAGCTGCGGTGGACCGTCTGGCGCGGCGGCTGGAGGCATTGCAGGCGCGCGGGCTGGACGTCACAAAGCTCGATTTCGAAGCCAGCTACGGGCGCACGCAAATGGAATATTATGATGGCTTTGTCTTTGGCTTCTATGCGGAAAGACGCCCCGACCTGCCCCCCGTCGCGACCGGCGGGCGCTATGACGCGCTGACCCGGCAACTGGGGCGCGGCCGAGAAATTCCGGCTGTGGGCGGGGTGATCCGCCCCGGTCTGGCGCTAAGCGTTGGGGGTGCGACATGACCCTGAAACTTGGCGTGCCGTCCAAGGGTCGGCTGATGGAAAAGACCTTTGACTGGTTCGGCAAGCACGGCATCGAACTGGGCCGCGCAGGATCAGAGCGCGAATATGCGGGATTTGTCCAAGGCATTGACAACGTTGAGCTTATCCTGCTGTCGGCCGGGGAAATCCCGCGCGAACTGGCCGCCGGACGCATTCATCTGGGCGTGACCGGCACCGATCTGGTGCGCGAGAAACTCGGCCAATGGGAAAACAAGGTCGGGGAACTGGCCGAACTGGGCTTCGGGCAGGCCGATCTGGTGCTGGCGGTACCGCGCTGTTGGGTCGATGTCAGCCATCTCGACGACCTCGACGCCGCCGCCGCCGCGTTCCGGCTAAAGCACGGATTTCGCTTGCGCATTGCCACGAAATATCACCGCCTCGTGCGCGATTTCCTGCGCGAGAACGGGGTTGCGGATTATCAGCTGGTCGACAGTCAGGGCGCGACCGAGGGCACCGTCAAGAACGAGACCGCCGAGGCGATTGCCGATATCACCTCGACCGGCGATACGCTGCGGGCAAACCATCTGAAGATACTGGAAGACGGCCTGATCCTGAAATCTCAGGCGACGCTCTTCAAGTCACGCGTGGCCCCGATGGAGGATGCCGACCGGCACACGCTGCGGGCGCTCAAGGACCGGCTGCGTCTGGACTGAGAGTCAGAGGCGGCTTGTCGAATTCAGCCGCTGACTGTCAAACGCGCGCAAAGCACAGAAAAGGGCGGCCCCGGCGGGCCGCCCTCTGCATTACATCAACCGCGATCAGAAGCGGAACAGCGCGCGCGCCTGAACGGTCGTCGCGTCGATATCCGTGCCCGAATTGTTGAAGCTGTCGAACTCGTGATACAGCGCCTCTGCACCAACCGAGAACTGCTCGGTTATCATGTGCTCATAGCCACCACCGACAAACCAGCCGTCATCGGTGCCTGCCGTTTCGGTACTGGCGAGGGCGTAGCCACCGGTACCGTAGAGCAGGCCTTGGCCGATCTTGTAACCCGCGCGTGCCTTGGCGCGGAACACTTCCTCGAGCGCGTTGTTGGCGCCGGCGTCGATATCGGCGAAGTCGTAATCAAGCCCGCCGCCAACGACCCATTGACCGAAATCGTAGTCATAGCCGCCGGTGAAACCGCCGATGATATCTTCATCGGAGCCCGAGGTGCTGGTATCGACGGAGCCATAACCGAGTTGCCCACCGCCATAGAAGCCGGTCCAGTTCGGCGAGGTCGGCGCGGCGGGCACGGGGGCCGGTCTGTTGATCACCGGTTCGGGTGCCGGTTCTGAAACATTGCCAGCAAAGGCAGGCGCAGTCACAAGGGCAGTTGCAGTCGCAAGTGCGGAGATTGTCTTGAGCATCTTCTTGTCCTTTCCAGATCTGTCACGTCCCTGATGGAACGATCAAGTTACGGTCATTGCCGCTGGAACGCATATGGCCTCTCCACCCACGGCATCAAGGGGCAACGGCTTGATGCAAGGTCACGATACTTTGAGTGGCAGAAATTCACCGAAATCAAGGGAGAAACCGGCGGATTTCCGCAGACTAGCGGCGGCGAGACACAGCCTCTGGTTGTACCTTGAATGATGGTGCCGAAACGATGGGGCGGGCACGCTGGAGGTCGCGCCCGCCCCGTTTGCCGCGGTCGCATCTCCGTCAGAAACGGTAGATGGCGCGGACCTGAATGGTGGTGGTGTCGATGTCGGTGCCGGAATTGTTGAAGCTGTCGAATTCGTGATAAAGCGCCTCGGCACCGACCGAGAACTGGTCGCTGACCATGTATTCATAACCCCCGCCGATGAACCAGCCATCGTCGGTCCCTGCGGTTTCGGTATTTGCGACGGCATAGCCGCCGGTGCCGTAGAGCAGCCCGCGCCCGATCTTGTAGCCGCCGCGCGCCTTGACGCGAAAGATCTCTTCCAGGGAATTGTTGGGCCCCGCGTCGATATCGGCGAAGTCGTAATCGAGCCCGCCACCGAGCACCCATTGGCCAAAATCGTGATCATAGCCCAAGGTGAAGCCGCCGATGATATCCTCGTCCGTGCCGGAGCGGTTGGTGTCGGTGATTCCAATGCCCGCCTGCACACCCCCGTAGAACCCCGTCCAGTCGACGGTGCCGCCGAATGGCGGCCGGCTCCGGGATGAGAGGGTGGAGATGCGGCTCTCGCCAGGGGTATCGAAGCTCAGTTCCGGGCTATTGGGGAAAAGCGGGGGAAGCGCGGTACCGCTCTCGGCAAAGACCGGGCTGGCGAAAAGAAGTGCCGTGGAGGTGACGGCAAGAAGCGGGGTTCTGGTGCGCATCTGTCTGGTCCTTTTGAGTTTTTCTCTCTGGAACCAAGATCGGGGTAGATGCTGTCCGGTGCAATGAACGAAGCGGTCGCGCGGCGTCAAGATGGGGTGAGGCGCGCGTGTGCAGCAGCCGTTGCTGTCAGCCTTTCATCAGCGCAGGCAACTCGCCGGTGAGCCCCGCCGCCTCGCGAATGAAGCCCCGGCGCAGGGCAGGCATCTGGCCAAGCGCCCCCATGCCGAGATCGCGCGCGGCGCGCACCAGCGGGTTGTCGTTGGAGAAAAGCCGATTGGTCAGATCCGTCGCCATCGCCAGCGTCGCGGTGTCAAACCGCCGCCATTGCTGGTAGCGCGCGAGCACGTCAGCGGCGGCGATATCCTCGCCCCGGCGCGCGGCCTCGGTCATCACCTGCGCCAGTGCGGCCACGTCGCGCAGCCCCGCGTTGAGCCCCTGCCCCGCGATCGGGTGCATCCCGTGGGCGGCGTCGCCGATCAGGGCGATGCGGCCGGCAACAAAGCTGTTCGCCACCGTCAGGCTGAGCGGATAGGTGTAGCGCTTGCCGCGCAGCTTGATGTCGCCGAGGAAATCGCCAAACCTTGGCCGCAGCACCTCCATGAACTCGGCATCTGGCAGCGCGGCAAAGCGCGCGGCGGTGGCGTCTGTCTCGCTCCAGACGATAGAGCTGACGTTGCCGGGCAGGGGCAGAATGGCCAGCGGGCCGGGCGGCATGAAGAATTGATGCGCGATGCCGTGATGCGGCAGGTCATGTTCGATGGCCGCGACAAGCGCAGTCTGGCCATAGCCCCACCCCGTCCGGCTGATACCTGCCCGCGCTGCGGTGCCCGAACCGCGCCCGTCCGCCCCGATAAGCAAGCGCCCGGAGAGCGCCTTTCCCGTGGCGAGCATGACAGAGACGCCGGTCGGGCCCACCTCCTGCGCCGTCACCGTGTCGTTCGACACCTGCTTGATCAGCGGTTCCTCGGCCATCGCCTCGATCAGCGCCCGGCGCAGGAAGCGGTCTTCGAGCATGTGGCCCATCGGCCCTTCCTCGATCTCGGCATGATCGAAATGCAGGAAGAACGGCGACGGGCCTTCGCCCGCGCGCCCGTCCGAGACCTTGATCTCCAGCATCGGCTGTGCGTTCTCCGCCACCCGCTCCCAGAGTCCGAGGTTGCGCAACAGCCGCACCGAGGCCAGCGCCAGCGCATAGGCGCGACCATCGAATGCGGCGTTCTTGCGGGTCGGCTCCGGCAGGGCGTCGATCACTGTAGAGGAAAGCCCCGCCTGTGCCGCGGCGAGCGCCAGCGCGGGGCCGTTCAGCCCCCCGCCGACGATCAGGATATCGCTGTCATGGTCCATGGCCCTCAATATGTCGGTGTGCACGGGATTGTCCATGCGCCGGTCTGCCGCTAGCACTGTTTTCAGCATAACACAGGGAGAGACATCATGCAGGCGTGGCTGAAAATGACGGCGGGCGATCTGGGGCGCGGCATTGGACGTGGTGAAATCGACCCCGAGGCGCTCTGCGATACCTACCTTGCCGCGATCAATGCCCACCCGCTGCGCGACCGCATCTACAGCGCGGTGACCGAGACCCGCGCCCGCGCCGAGGCCGCAGCAGCAGCGGCGCGGGCCAAGGCCGGGCATCGGTTGGGGCTGCTCGATGGCGTACCGATTAGCTGGAAGGATCTCTTCGACAGCGCGGGCATTGCGACCGAGGCGGGATCCGCGCTGCTCAGGGACCGCGTGCCCGGGCGTGATGCCGAAGTGCTGCGAAATGGCACGGCGGCGGGGCTCGTCTGCCTCGGCAAGACCCATATGAGCGAACTGGCCTTTTCCGGTCTCGGCCTCAATCCGATGACCGCGACACCGCCCTGCGTCAACAATGCGGACGCGGTGCCCGGTGGCTCGTCCTCCGGCGCAGCGACGAGCGTGGCCTTTGATCTGGCCGCCTGCGGGATCGGGTCGGATACCGGCGGCTCGGTGCGGATCCCGGCGGCCTGGAACGATCTGGTCGGGCTCAAGACCACCTCGGGCCGCGTGTCGCTGCAAGGCGTGGTGCCGCTCTGCCTGCGATTCGACACAGTGGGACCGCTGGCGCGCTCGGTCGAGGATGCCGCCCTGATGCTGGCCGCGCTCGACGGCGGCAAGGCGGCGGATTTGCTGGGCGTGTCGTTGCGCGGGTTGCGGTTTGCCGCGCTGCAAACGGTGGTGATGGACGATCTGCGCGAGGCCCCGGAGGCGGGCTATGCCGCGGCCTGCGCCCGGCTGCGCGACGCCGGTGCCGTGATCGAGAAGATCGAGGCCCCCGAAGTGGCCGAGGCGATGCCGCTCTCGCCCGCGCTCTTTTCCGGCGAGGCTTACGGGTTGTGGCGCGACGTGATCGAAGCTGACCCCGACAAGATGTTCGCCCCCATCCGCGAGCGGTTCCGGAGCGGCAAGGCGGTCTCGGCGGCCGACTACGTGGCGGGCTGGCACAAGCTCGAAGGGCTGCGCGCGGCGTGGCAGGCGCGGGTGGCGGGCTATGACGCGGTGCTGATGCCCACCGCCCCGAACCTGCCCCCCGATCATGCGCGGCTGATGGAGGATGAGGAGTATTACGTGACCGAGAATCTGCTGACGCTTCGCAACACCCGGGTCGGCAACCTGATGGGTCTCAGCGCCATGACGCTGCCCACGGGCGTTGCGTCCTGCGGGATCATGCTCTGCGGCAAGCCATTTCAGGAGGAGCGTCTGCTTCGGGTGGCGAAAGCGGTTGAAGACGTGCTCGCGTCCACCGATTGAGAGCCGGGCCCAAGAAAATTCGCGAATTTTCTTGGGCTTCGTTTTCTCGCGCAAAAATTCCGGAACCGGCTCGTTCAGCCCGCCTTGAAATCGGCAGCGATGCGCAACTCGCGCATTGGTCGCACCAGCGCTATGCATTCGGCATAGATCGGATGTGCCTTGTAGGCCGCAAGCGCCGCTTCATCGGCGAATTCGCCATAGACCACCAGATCGACCCGCTCTTGCGTAATCGCATCGCTTTGCAGGTTGCGCCCGACTTCGAAATGGCTCGAATGCGGGATATCGGCGAGCATCATAAGCCCCTCGCGGATGCGATCCACATCCTCGGGATTGGTGGCGGAAAAGAAGACGATATGGCGGATCATGGTCTAGTCTTTCGAACGAGAGGCTTTTTCAGAGAGGCCGGAGGTGCCCTGACGGCGGGCCAGTTCAGCCATCACGTCATCTAGCGCGACACCGCGCGATTGCAGCATGACCAGCAGGTGAAAAAGCACATCCGCCGCCTCGGAAGTCAGGCGGGCGCGGTCGCCCTTCACCGCCTCGATGATCGCCTCCACGGCCTCTTCGCCGAATTTCTCGGCGCATTTCTCTGGGCCCTTGGCAAGCAGCTTGGCGGTCCAACTGCTGTCGGGATCGGCGCTCGCGCGGGTGGCGATGGTGCGGGCAAGATCGTCGAGCGTCATGCCGCCACCCGCATCGGAATGCCTGCGGCGGCCATATGCGCCTTGGCCTCGGCGATGGTGTAGGTGCCGAAATGAAAGATCGAGGCGGCGAGGACCGCCGAGGCATGGCCCTCGGTCACGCCTTCCACCAGATGATCAAGCGTGCCGGCGCCTCCGCTCGCGATCACGGGCACGTCCACCGCATCGGCGATGGCGCGGGTCAGGGGGATGTTGAACCCCGCCTTGGTGCCGTCGCGATCCATCGAGGTGAGCAGGATCTCGCCCGCGCCCTTTTCCGCGACCAGCCGTGCGAACTCCACCGCGTCGATGCCGGTGGGCTTGCGGCCGCCATGGGTGAAAATCTCCCACTTGCCGGGGTCGCCCCGGAGGGGCGCGGGCGCACGCACAGTCTTGGCGTCGATCGCCACCACGATGCACTGGCTGCCAAAGCGGTCGGCGGCGCGGGCCACAACATCCGGGTCGGCCACGGCGGCGGAGTTGAAGCTGACCTTGTCCGCCCCCGCCAGAAGCAGCGCACGCACATCCTCCGGGCTGCGCACGCCGCCGCCCACGGTCAGCGGGATGAAACACTGCTCGGCGGTGCGGCGCACCACGTCGAACATTGTGCCCCTGTTCTCATGCGTGGCGTGAATGTCGAGGAAACACAGCTCATCCGCCCCCGCCGCATCATAGGCGCGCGCAGCGTCCACCGGATCGCCCGCGTCGCGCAGATCGACGAAATTTACGCCCTTGACCACGCGGCCATCGGCGACATCGAGACAGGGGATGATACGGGTCTTGAGCATATTGTCGCTGTTACAGGAATTTCACGGCGTTGTTTATGGGCTTTCAGATCAATATGCCAGAGGATGCACGCATTATCTGTTTATCAATCGAGGGAGTTTACCATGACGCGTTTTCTTGTCGCCGCCGCGATCACCCTGACCGCGATGCCCGCACTCGCCAGCAATGACGATATCGTCAAGGTCAAGTCCTCGGGCGATGTCGCCACAACCATGGATCGCCTTGAAGCAGCCGTGACCGGGGCGGGTGCCAATGTCTTTGCCCGCGTCGATCATGCGGCGGGTGCGGCCTCGGTGGACATGGACCTTGCTCCGACGCAGGTGCTGATCTTCGGCAACCCCAAGATCGGCACGCAGGCGATGCAGGACGACCCCGTGGCGGGGCTCTTCCTGCCGATGAAGGTGCTGGTCTATCAGGATGGCGCGGGCCAGACCTGGCTTGCCTATGAAGACCCCAAGGAAATGTTCGACGATCTCTCGATTTCGGACGATGCGGAATACCTCAAGATGATGAGTGGCGCGCTCGGCAAGCTGACGGGTAAAGCGGCGGGCCAGTAGGGCGTCGCGCTCAGGATTTGAGCGCGGCAAGCGCCGCCTTTAGGTCGAGTGCTCCGTCGTAAAGCGCCCGGCCCGAAATCGCACCGTTCAGCGACGCACCGCAGTCGCGTAGCGCGATCAGATCGTCGAGCGAGGACACCCCGCCCGAGGCGATGACCGGGATCGAGACGGCGCGGGCAAGCGCTGCCGTGGCCTCGACATTCGGCCCCTGCATCGCGCCGTCGCGGTTGATGTCGGTGTAGATGATCGCGGCCACGCCTGCATCCTCGAAGGATCTTGCCAGATCCGTGGCATCCACGTCGGTCTCCTCGGCCCAGCCCTTGGTCGCCACGAGGCCATTTCGCGCGTCGATGCCCACGGCGACCTGCCCGGGAAAGGTGCGCGCGGCCTCGCGCACCAGCGCCGGGTTCTCCACCGCCACGGTCCCGAGGATCACCCGCGCCAGCCCCTTTGACAGCCACGCCTCGATCGTGGCCATGTCGCGGATTCCGCCGCCCAGCTGCGCGGGCACGCGGCAGCGCTCCAGAATCGCCTCGACCGGGGCGGCGTTCACTGGCGCACCGGCAAAGGCCCCGTTGAGATCGACCAGATGCAGCCAGTCGCAGCCCGCCGCGACGAATTCCATCGCCTGCGCCGCCGGGTCGTCGTTGAACACGGTGGCCGCGCCCATGTCGCCGCGCAGCAGGCGCACGGCCTTGCCGTCCTTGAGGTCAATGGCGGGATAGAGGATCATGGGCCGAGCTCCGTGCAGGCTGTGACGCGTGCCCTTTGGCATGCACCCGCGCGAAATGCAACGCGACCCGACGTCAGACTTGATTTGACGCACCCGGTTGGCTCAGGCTCTGTTGCATATCTCAGGGAGGACGAGACATGCGTAAACTGGTGATGATGAGTGCGGCGCTGAGCCTGATGGGCGGGATGGCGATGGCCGAGCCGCTTCTGGGCACGTGGCAGACCGCCAAGGACGACAACGGCCATTCCGGGTTGATCGAGGTCACGCGTTGCGGCAACGCCCTTTGCGGCGAACTGGTGAAATCCTTTGACGAGAATGGTCAGGAAATGGCGAGCGACAATATCGGGCGCAACATTATTTCTGAGACTGTGCCGGTGGGCGGTGGCGAGTATGAGGGCAAGGTCTATTCCCCGGATCGCGACAAAACCTACAGTTCCAAGCTGGTGCTCGAGGGTGATCGGCTCAAGGTCAGCGGTTGTGTGATGTTCATTTGCCGCGATGGCGGAACCTGGCGGAAGGTAAAGTAACCCGGCGGAGTCCGACCGGTTTCGTGCGAGGCTGGTCTGCGGTACAGTCAAGGCATGACCGATCAGACCCTGCCCGACGTCGCCCCGCCCGCCGCCATCCTCGAAGCCGCGCTCTATGTCGATAACCTGGATGCGGCGGAGCGGTTCTATGGGGATGTGATTGGGCTGGAGCGGATCGTGCGGGTAGGCGCGCGGCACGTGTTCTACCGTGTGGGCGACGGCGTTCTGCTGATCTTCAACCCCGCAGAGACATGCAAGCCGCCGGGCAACCCGGCCATGCCGGTGCCACCGCATGGCGCACGCGGACCGGGGCATTTCTGCTTCGCGGTAGAGGGTGCGGCGCTTGACGACTGGTGCGCCCGGCTGGACGCGGCGGGGGTGGAAATCGAGGCGGATTTTCACTGGCCGAACGGCGCGCGCTCGATCTATTTCCGCGATCCGGCGGGGAACTCGCTGGAAATTGCAGAGCCGCGTCTCTGGATGCGTGAATAAGCGGCAGCAGAGCCCCGACATGCGCTGAAAGCCGCGCATATGCGCGGCTGTCAAGGGTGAAACGGCGATGACGAGTGCTTATCTGAGCCTAAGGGCGGGGATATCCATCCACCGTCAGGAGTACCGTCATGCGTTTGATTTTTATTGTTGCGATGATCACCGGCCTTGGCAACGTGGCCAGTTCCGACGAGGCGCTTGGCGTTTGGCAGACCGGCCCTGACAAGAAGGGACAGATTGCGCATGTCGAGGTCAGCCGCTGTGCCGAGGCGCTGTGCGGAAAGATCATTCGGACCTATGACGATGCGGGGCGCAAGATTTCGAGCCCCAATCTTGGCAAGCGTGTCTTCTGGGACATGACCAAGACAGGCGGCAACGTGTACAAGGGCCGCGCCTGGGTGCCAGCCCATGACCGGGAATATGCCGCGAAGATGAGGCTTGACGAGAACCGGCTCAAGGTCAGCGGTTGCCTCGGCCCGATATGTGAGAGCCAGAATTGGGCCCGGGTATCGTCGCCCAATTAGGGGGTCCAGGTCAGGAAATTGGCGATCAGGCGCAACCCGGTGGCCTGGCTTTTTTCAGGGTGGAACTGTGTGCCGACGATGGTGTCGCGCCCGACAACGGCGGTGACCGGCGCGCCATACTCGGCATGGGCCAGCAGATGCGCCGGATCCTCCACCCGGAAATGATAGGAATGCACGAAATAGGCATGATCTCCGGTCTCGATCCCGTCGAAAATGGCGTGCGGCTGGTCGATCACCAGATCGTTCCAGCCCATATGCGGCACCTTTAGCGCGGGGTCAGACGGCGCGATATGCTCGACCGTGCCGCCGATCCAGTCAAAACCGGCGGTTTCCTCGTACTCCATCCCGCGCGTCGCCAGCATCTGCATCCCGATGCAGATGCCCATGAACGGACGCCCGCCCCCGATCACCGCCTCCTCGATGGCCTCATAGACGCCGCGATGATCGTACAGTTCCTTGCGGCAGGCCGGAAACGCCCCGTCGCCCGGCAGCACGATGCGGTCCGCGCGCCGGATCACCTCGGGGTCAGAGGTGACGCTCACCTCACCGGCATCGGTCTCGCGCGCCATGCGCTGAAATGCCTTTTCCGCCGAGTGCAGGTTGCCGCTCTCGTAATCGACGATGACGGTGGTCATGGGTTACAAGCTGCCCTTGGTCGACGGGATTGCATCCGATTTGCGCGGATCGCTTTCCAGCGCCTCGCGCAAGCTGCGCGCCACCGCCTTGAACGCGGCCTCGGCCATGTGGTGGCTGTTGATGCCATGCAGCGCATCGACATGCAGCGTGATGCCGCCATGGGTGCTGAACGCCTGAAAGAACTCGCGCACCAGCTCCGTGTCGAACGTGCCGATCTTGGCCGTGGGCAGGTCCATGTTCCACACCAGATAGGGGCGCCCCGACAGATCGAGTGCAGCCCGCACCAGCGCGTCATCCATCGGCAAGAGGCACGCGCCATAGCGACGGATGCCACGCTTGTCGCCAATGGCGTGGCTCAGCGCCTGACCGAGCGCGATGCCCACATCCTCGACCGTGTGGTGATCGTCGATATGCAGATCACCCGTGCAGCGCACTCTCATGTCGACGAGCGAGTGCCGCGCAAGCTGGTCGAGCATATGGTCGAAGAAGCCGACTCCGGTCTGGTTGTCATACTGGCCAGTGCCGTCCACCGCGATCTCGACGGTGATCTCGGTCTCTGCGGTCTTTCGCGTGATCGTGGCGTTGCGCATGGGGCCTCCGCTGATGCTTGGGCGCTCTATACTGTGGGCGTGGCCTCAGGCCAAGAGGCAAGCGCGCATGCATGCGGTGACCGCGGCGCCGGCTCACGGGAATTAATTTTACCAATTGATAAAATTTAAGAACGTGCAATACTACCGTGAAGACCGCAAACAGTGGAGGATGCCATGCGTGACCGCACGCTCGCCCCCGGAGTTCAGCCAGCCCGGCTGGAGCCACAGCACTATCACGAGAATTTTTCCGACCTGCACCCGCCGCTCGACAGCCACGAGGCGCTGGTTGCCGCCGACAGGTGTTACTTCTGCCACGACGCGCCCTGTATCACGGCATGCCCCACGGACATCGACATCCCCCTCTTCATCCGGCAGATCGCCACCGGCACGCCCGAGGCTGCGGCGGAAACCATCCTGTCACAGAACATCCTCGGCGGCATGTGCGCCCGGGTCTGCCCCACTGAGACGCTGTGCGAGCAGGCCTGTGTGCGCGAGGCCGCAGAGGGCGAACCGGTGCGCATCGGGCAATTGCAGCGCTACGCCACCGACATTTTGATGGCGAAAGACGTGCATCCGTTCACCCGCGCAGCCCCGACGGGCAAGCGGATCGCGGTTGTGGGTGCCGGTCCGGCGGGGCTGTCCTGCGCGCACCGGCTGGCGATGAGGGGCCATGACGTGACCGTATTCGATGGACGCGCCAAGCCCGGCGGGCTGAATGAATTCGGCATTGCCGCCTACAAGGCGGTGGACGGCTTTGCCGAGCGCGAGGTCAACTGGTTGCTGCGGATCGGCGGGATCACGATCGAGACCGGCACGCGGCTGGGGCGCGAGCTGTCGCTGGACGCGTTGCGCGCGGATTACGACGCGGTCTTTCTCGGGCTGGGGCTTGGCGGGGTCAACGCGCTCGGGCTCGATGCCGAAGACCGCGAGGGGATGGGCGACGCCGTCGACTTCATCGCCGACCTGCGCCAGGCCGACGACCTGTCGCGCCTGCCGGTGGGGCGCGACGTGGTGGTGATCGGCGGCGGCATGACCGCCATCGACGCGGCTGTGCAGGCCCGGCTTCTGGGCGCGCTCAACGTCACGCTGGTCTATCGGCGGGGCCGCGACCGGATGAATGCCAGTGTCTTCGAGCAGGATCTGGCGACCGCGAAAGGCGTGCGCATCATCACCAACGCGCAGCCCGTCGCGATCCATGGCAATGGAGCGGTTCGCGAGGTCGAGTTCGAATTCACCGGCGACGATCTGACCCCGACCGGCCACTGCTTCCGGCTGCCCGCCGATCAGGTGTTGCGCGCCATCGGCCAGAGGCTGGAGGGCGATGATCTGCCCGAGCTTGAAGGTGGTAAGATCAGTGTCAGCGGCGCGGGCCGCACCAGCCTTGCCGGGGTCTGGGCCGGGGGCGACTGCGCGGCGGGCGGTGACGATCTGACCGTCACGGCGGTGGCCGAAGGGCGCGATGCCGCCGAGGATATTCACGCCAGCCTGATGGGCTGAGCACAGCAGGGAGATCAGCGAAATGGCCAATCTCGAAACAACCTTTGCCGGGATCAAGTCCCCCAATCCATTCTGGCTCGCCTCGGCACCGCCCACGGACAAGGAATATAACGTGCGCCGCGCCTTCGAGGCGGGCTGGGGCGGGGTTGTCTGGAAGACCCTCGGCGAGGCGGGGCCGCCGGTCGTCAACGTGAACGGGCCCCGCTATGGCGCGGTCTGGGGCGCGGACCGGCGGCTTCTCGGGCTCAACAATATCGAGCTGATCACCGACCGTCCGCTGGAGGTCAATCTCGAGGAGATGACCCGCGTCAAGCGCGACTGGCCCGACCGCGCGCTGGTCGCGAGCCTGATGGTTCCGGTCAACGAGGAAAGCTGGAAAGCCATCCTCGACAAGGTGCTGGAAACCGGCTGTGACGGGGTCGAGCTGAATTTCGGCTGCCCGCACGGGATGAGCGAGCGCGGCATGGGCAGCGCCGTGGGCCAGGTGCCCGAATATGTCCAGCAGGTCACCGAATGGTGCAAGACCCATTCCGATCTGCCGGTGATCGTCAAGCTGACCCCCAACATCGCCGACATCCGCAAGCCCGCGCAGGCAGCCAGGGCGGGCGGGGCCGATGCGGTCAGCCTAATCAACACGATCAATTCGATCACCGGGGTCGATCTCGACAGTTTCGCGCCGCAGCCCACGATCGATGGCAAGGGCGCGCATGGCGGCTATTGCGGTCCGGCGGTCAAGCCGATCGCGCTCAACATGGTGGCCGAGATCGCGCGCGACCCGGCCACGGCCGGACTGCCGATCAGCGGAATCGGCGGGATCACCACCTGGCGCGATGCGGCCGAGTTCATGGCGCTTGGCGCGGGGAACGTGCAGGTCTGCACCGCCGCCATGACCTATGGCTTCAAGGTGGTGCAGGAGATGATATCGGGGCTGAGCCAGTACATGGATGACAAGGGCTTTTCATCGGTGAACGAACTGGTGGGCCGCGCCGTGCCCAATATCTGCGACTGGCAGGATCTCAATCTCAACTATGTGACCAAGGCACGGATCGATCAGGCGCTTTGCATCAAATGCGGGCGCTGCTATGCGGCCTGCGAAGATACCTCGCATCAGGCAATCACCATGTCGGCGGATCGGGTTTTTGATGTTGATGACAGCGAATGCGTGGCCTGTAACCTCTGTGTGAATGTCTGCCCGGTCGAGGGCTGCATCACCATGGAAGAACTGGCACCAGGCGCGGTCGATGCACGCACCGGCAAGGTGGTCGAGGAACGCTATGCCAACTGGACGACGCATCCGAACAATCCGGGCACCTGCGCGGCGGAATGAGGCGAGAGATTTTTCACTGAAAAATCTTGCCAGAGAAAATTCGTGAATTTTCTCAAAAGAGAATGCGGATTGGGCCGTTGTGGCAGACCACGATATACTGATCCGCGGTCTCGATCAGGTGAAAGCCGCGCTGTCGAACCTCGCGCTGAAAGCGATCGCGCCCGACTTCGCGATCCACCCAGGGAATCGAGCGCCGCACCACGGCGCCCTTTTGGGCGGCCTTGGCCGCGAACATCTGGTTGAGCCAGTCCTCGGGCAGCGTTTTCCGGGTCATCATATGCATGGGCCGATCCTGCACCGCTGATGGTTAATGCGGGGTTAGCAGCCGCCGATAAAGCATGTCCAGATAGTCCGCCGCGCCATCACGATGCGGCCGATCCTGCATCAGCAGCTGCACCTGCGCCTCGAAATCCGCGTAGTGCTGTGTCGTAGCCCAGATCGAGAAGATCAGGTGCATCGGGTCGACAGCGGCCAGCTTACCGTCATTGATCCATCGCTCGATCTGGGCCGCGGTGCTGTCGACCAGCGGTTTCAGATCGCGCTCCAGATGCGGTCTGATGCGCGGCGCGCCTTGCAGGATTTCATTGGCGAAGAGTCGACTTTCACGGGGATATTTCCGGCTCATTTCCAGTTTGCGATGCACGTATCGCAGCAATTCCTCGCGCGGGTCGCCCGCAGGGTCGATATCGCGCATCGGATCCAGCCATGTCTCCATGAGCTGGTTGAGCAGGGTGACGTGGATCTCTTCCTTGCCGCTGAAATAATAGAGGATGTTGGGCTTGCTCAGGCCCGACCGCGCCGCGATCTGGTCCAGAGTCGTGCCGCGATAGCCATGCTGCGAGAACACATCAAGCGCCGCTTCCAGGATACGCTTGCGATTCTTTTTCTGGATCCGGCTGGGTTTGGGGTCCGGCTGGGCGTCGCTCATCAAAGGCTCCGTTTCAGGGCAGTCCTGCCAGACTGCGGCATTTGCAATGACGGAGAAAGCCCGATCGCGGGGCGGGACGGATCATGCCTCGCTGTCCGTCGCGCCGATCCCCTTCAGGATGATCGCCTTCACCGATGCTTTCGCGGCCTGCCATTGCGCCTCGCTCAACGGGAGACCGCCATTCAGTGTTTCGATCTGATGGCCGAAATCGGCGTAGTGCTGGGTGGTGGCCCAAAGCATATAGAGCAGATGGCGCGGGTCGATCGCATCCATCTGGCCCTCGTCTATCCAGCGCCGGATCACCCGAATCCGATCCTCGGTCCAGTCGATCAGCGTGGTCTCGAGATAGTCCTGAATGACCGGCGCGCGGTGCATGACCTCGGACGCCCAGACTTTCGATCCTGCCGGATGGCGTCGGCTGATCTCCATCTTTGCGTCGATATAGGCCCCGATCCCCTCGACCGGGCCGGACGCCGCATCGAAGATGTCCGCGGCCTTCAGCCAGTCCTGAAAGATGTTCTGGACGACCTGGCGATAAAGCGCTTCCTTGGTGGCAAAATAGTAATGCAGGTTCGCCTTGGGCAGGCCGGCCAGATCGGCGATGAGCTGCATGGTCGCCCCGCCAAACCCGGCCTCGGCAAAGACCTTCTCGGCGGCGTCAAGGATCTGCCGCTCGTTTTCCTGGCGGATGTCCTGCTTGCGCGGTGGGCGGTCGGTCTGCGACATGGTCGAAAAGCCTAGAAATTTCTTGACCGGTTGGTCAGCCTGTGATGCTCTGGTTTTTGACCATATGGTCAGGATGCAGCCGTTGGCAAGAGGGGGCCCGAGGGACCCCGGCGCGGCGACAGACAAGGGAGAGGCAATGTGACCGCACCGGGACCGAACCTGAATGTGAACGGCGATCGCCTGTGGGACAGCATCATGGAGATGGCCAAGATCGGCCCCGGCATCGCGGGCGGCAACAACCGTCAGACCTTGACCGATGAAGACGCCGAAGGGCGCGCCCTCTTTCAATCCTGGTGCGAGGCGGCGGGGCTCAGCATGGGCGTCGATGAGATGGGCAACATGTTCGCGCGACGCGAGGGCACCGACCCGCAGGCGCTGCCGGTCTATGTCGGCAGCCACCTCGACACACAACCCACGGGCGGCAAATACGACGGTGTGCTGGGCGTGCTGGCGGGGCTCGAAATCATCCGCACCCTCAACGATCTGGACATCAAGACGCGCCATCCCATAGTCATCACCAACTGGACGAATGAAGAAGGCACCCGCTTTGCCCCCGCGATGCTCGCCTCGGGTGTCTTCGCGGGCGTGCTGGAGCGCGACTGGGCCTACGACCGGGTCGATGCGCAGGGCAAGCGCTTTGGCGACGAGCTGGAGCGGATCGGCTGGAAAGGCCCCGAAAAGGTCGGCGACCGCAAGATGCACGCCTTTTTCGAGCTGCATATCGAACAGGGCCCGATCCTGGAGGCCGAGGGCCGCGAAGTGGGCGTCGTCACCCATGGGCAGGGCCTGCGCTGGATCGAATGCACGGTCACCGGCAAGGGCCAGCATACCGGCTCCACGCCGATGTATATGCGCCGCAACGCGGGCCGGGCATTGGCGCGGGTGACCGAACTGGTGCACGAGATTGCCCTGCAATATCAACCCAATGCCGTGGGCGCGATCGGTCAGATCGACGTCTACCCCAACAGCCGCAACATCATCCCCGAAAAGGTGGTGTTCACCGTGGATTTCCGTTCTCACGTGCTCGAGACGCTGGAGACGATGGTGACGGAACTGAACGAGACCGCGCCCGGCCTTTGTGCCGATGTCGGGGTGAATTTCAAATCCGAGGTGGTGGGCTTTTTTGATCCGCCCGCGTTTGATGAAACGCTGGTGGGGCGCGTCCGCGAGGCGGCGGACCGGCTGGGCTACAGCCATATGGACATCGTCTCGGGGGCCGGGCACGACGCCTGCTGGATCAACAAGGTCTACCCCACCACAATGGTGATGTGCCCCTGCAAGGACGGGCTGAGCCATAACGAGGCCGAGGAGATCACCCCCGACTGGGCGCGCGCAGGGGCGGATGTGCTGCTGCATGCAGTGCTGGAGACGGCGGAAATCGTGGACTGATTGGGGGCCAACCCCCAAACCCCCGGAGTATTTTCGGAACGATGAAGCCCCGGGAAGGCAGATAGACAGGGAGACATGACATGACCACCAAAGTCATCAAGAACGGCACCGTCGTCACCGCTGACCGCATCTGGAAGGCCGATGTGCTGATCGAGGGCGAGACCATCAAGCAGATCGGCCCTGACCTCAAGGGCGACGAGACGATCGACGCGACCGACGCCTATGTGATCCCCGGCGGTATTGACCCGCATACCCATCTGGAAATGCCCTTCATGGGCACAACCGCCGCCGAGACCTTCGAGACCGGCACTTGGGCCGCAGCCTGCGGCGGCACCACGATGATCGTCGATTTCTGCCTGCCGGGTGCCGATGGCAGCATCAAGAACGCGATCAACGAATGGCACCGCAAATCCGCGCCGCAGATCTGTTCCGACATCGGCTATCACATGGCGATCACCGGCTGGAACGAGACCATCTTCAACGAGATGAAGGATGCCGTCGACATGGGCGTCAATTCCTTCAAGCATTTCATGGCCTACAAGGGCGCGCTGATGATCGAGGATGACGAGATGTTCGCCTCCTTCAAGCGCTGCGCCGAACTGGGCGCGCTGCCGATGGTGCATGCCGAGAACGGCGATCTTGTGGCCGAGATGCAGGAGAAATATTTCAACCAGGGCATCACCGGGCCCGAGGGCCACGCCTATTCCCGCCCGCCCGAATTCGAGGGCGAGGCCGCCAATCGGGCGATCTGCATCGCCGATGCGGCGGGGGTGCCGCTCTATATCGTGCATGTCAGCTGCGAGCAGGCGCATGAGGCGATCCGGCGCGCCCGGCAAAAGGGCATGCGCGTCTATGGCGAGCCGCTGGCGCAGTTCCTCACGCTTGACGAATCCGAGTATTTCAACACCGACTGGGACCATGCCGCGCGCCGCGTGATGTCACCGCCGTTTCGCTCCAAGGAGCATCAGGACGGGCTCTGGGCCGGGTTGCAGGCCGGGTCGTTGCAGGTGGTGGCCACCGATCACGCGGCCTTCTCGACCGAGCAGAAACGCGCCGGGCGCGACGATTTCCGCCTCATCCCCAACGGCTCGAACGGGCTCGAGGAACGGCTGGCCGTGCTCTGGACGCATGGGGTCGAGACGGGCCGGTTGACGATGAACGAATTTGTCGCCGTCACCTCGTCCAATGTCGCCAAGATCCTCAACATCTATCCCAAGAAGGGCGCGCTCGTGGAAGGGGCGGACGCCGATATCGTGGTCTGGGATCCGAAGATCAGCAAGACGATCAGCCCCGCCAACCACCACTCGATCCTCGATTACAACGTCTTTGAGGGGTTCGAAGTGACGGCGCAGCCGCGCTATACCCTCAGCCGGGGCGAGGTGATCTGGGCCTGGGGGCAGAATTCGCAGCCGCAGCCCGGTCGGGGCCGGTTTGTCCCCCGCCCGGCCTTCCCCTCGGCGCACAAGGCGCTGTCGAAGTGGAAGGCGCTGACCGCGCCCAAGATGATCCAGCGCGATCCGCTGAACATTCCGGCGGGGATTTGATGGGCTTGGCCTGCGCAGACCGGGCCGCTCTAATCCGGCACCAGCGCGTCGAGATCCGGGAGCAGCACCACGCTTTCCTGCTCATGCGGGTCGGTGCGGGCGATGATCGCCTGCGCCGGCTCAAGGCCGGGATTGAACGGCAGATGCGGCACATCGGCCGGAATATAGACCATGTCGCCCGGCTCCGTTTCCATGCGATGTTCCAGCCGCTCGCCCCAATACATCACCGTGGTACCCGACAGCATGTAGATCGCGGTCTCATGGGTCGCGTGCTTGTGAGCCTTTGCCCGGCCACCGGGCGGAACCGTCAGAAAATGCATGCAGATCCCCTGCGATCCTGCGGTTTCCGTTGCAATTCCTTCGGAATATTCGAATCCTTGCTTGCCGTCATACGTCGCGGCGGGGCGCAACTTGAGGCAGGTCTTATGCGTCTTGTCGGTCATGGCGGGATCCTTTCGGAACGCGTGGACGGACCACATTACCGGAGAAGTGAACCACAATGAGAGCCCCTGAGGCAAATCAAACCGGAGCGAGCGTCATTTCAGCAGTTGATCTGAGCCTGACCTTTCAGACGGGCGATGGCCCGGTGCATGCGCTCAAGGATGTGAACCTCGACGTGAACAAGGGCGATTTCGTCAGCTTCATCGGTCCGTCGGGCTGTGGCAAGACGACCTTCCTGCGCTGCATGGCCGATCTGGAGCATCCCACCGGCGGCAGCATCACCGTCAACGGGGTGAGTGCCGAAGAGGCGCGGCGCAACCGGGCCTATGGCTATGTGTTTCAGGCGGCGGGCCTTTATCCCTGGCGCACGATTGGCGGCAATATCCGCCTGCCACTGGAGATCATGGGCTATGATCGCACAGAGCAGGCCCGGCGCGTCGGCGAGGTGCTCGAACTGGTCGATCTCGCGGGGTTCGAAAAGAAATTCCCCTGGCAGTTGTCGGGCGGCATGCAGCAGCGCGCCTCGATCGCCCGCGCGCTCGCCTTTGATGCCGACATCCTGCTGATGGACGAGCCCTTCGGTGCGCTTGACGAGATCGTGCGGGATCACCTGAACGAGCAGCTGTTGCAGCTTTGGGACCGCACCGACAAGACCATTTGTTTCGTCACCCACTCGATTCCCGAGGCGGTCTATCTGAGCACGCGCATCGTGGTCATGAGCCCGCGCCCCGGCCGCATCACCGATGTGATCGAAAGCCCGCTGCCGAAAGAGCGCCCGCTCGATATCCGCGAGACGCCCGAGTTTCTGGAGATCGCCCACCGGGTACGGGACGGGCTGCGCGCGGGGCATGGCGATGAGGTCTGAGACCGCAAGCCATGGCAACGCCCCCTCCCCAGAGACGGGGAGAGGGGTCTTCACCGTTCACGGTCATCGGCTCTCCAGCCTGTACCGTGCCGCCAGAAAACCACCAATTCCTTTCATCGTTCTTAAAATACTCAAACTCCGCGCTCGATTTCAGCGCTGCGATTTGAGTATTTTGAGAACAGTGAAGGCAGAGGGGGCATGATGCGCAACCTCCTGCCCATTCTCACCATCGTCGCCGCGATTCTCGTGATCTGGTATGCCGCCGCCGTGGCGCTCAATGCCCAATGGGTGCGCGATCAGGCGACGCGGGCGGGGCAGGAGTTGAGCCTGCCCGCGCTGGTCGAGGCGACCTGGAGCCAGGACAAGCCCAAGCTGCCCGCGCCGCATCAGGTGGCGGTCGAGATCTGGCAGACCACTGGCGCGATGGTGCTGGCCGGGCGCGGTTTTTCCAAGCGCTCGCTGTTCTATCACAGCTGGATCACATTCAGTTCCACCGCGCTCGGCTTTCTTCTCGGAACCGCGCTCGGCATCGCGCTCGCCATCGGCATCGTCTACAACCGGACCATGGACATGTCGGTGATGCCTTGGGTGATCGCGTCCCAGACCATCCCGATCCTCGCCATCGCGCCGATGATCATCGTGGTGCTCAATGCCGTGGGCATTTCGGGGCTGCTGCCCAAGGCGATGATCTCGATGTATCTGAGCTTCTTTCCCGTGGTGGTGGGCATGGTGAAGGGGCTGCGCAGCCCCGGTGCCATGCAGCTCGACCAGATGCGGACCTGGAATGCCAGCCCGGCGCAGACCTTCTGGAAACTGCGGCTGCCCTCGTCGATGCCCTATCTCTTCACCTCGCTCAAGATTGGCATGGCGGCGAGCGTGGTGGGCGCGATCGTGGGTGAATTGCCCACCGGGGCGGTGGCGGGGCTGGGTGCGCGGTTGCTGGCGGGCAGCTATTACGGTCAGACCATCCAGATCTGGAGCGCGCTGATCATGGCGGCGACGCTGGCGGCGGTTCTGGTCGGGCTGATCGGGCTGGTGCAGCGCATGACCCTCAGACGCATGGGGATGGCGTGATGGGCTGGCTTGTCTTCGGTCTGCTGGCCTGGGCGGTCGGATGGTGGATCAATCATCGCCTGTCGCACCGCCCAGCGACGCGCGCCACCCGGCTGGCCGTGCCGACAGTCTTCGGGATCACCATCATCCTGATCTGGGAATCGCTGGTCCGCGGCCTGGGGATTTCGCCGGTGCTCTTGCCGCCGCCCACGCAGATCGCCGTGACCTTCGCCGCGAAATCCCACATTCTGTGGCAGGATTTCGTGCAGACCGTCATCAAGGGCGCGCTCACCGGCTATGTGCTGGGTTGCGGCGCGGCGTTCCTGACGGCGGTGGCGATCGACCGATTTCCGTTTCTCAAGCGGGGCCTGTTGCCGGTCGGCAATTTCGTGGCCGCCCTGCCGATCATCGGCATGGCCCCGATTCTGGTGATGTGGTTCGGTTTTGATTGGCAATCCAAGGCGGCGGTGGTCGTGGTGATGGTGTTCTTTCCGATGCTGGTCAACACCGTGCAGGGCTTGCAGGAGGCGGGTGCGATGCAGCGCGACCTGATGCGCACCTATGCGGCGGGCTATGGTCAGACCCTCGTCAAGCTGCGCCTTCCCGCCGCCATGCCCTTTGTGTTCAACGGGCTCAAGATCGCCTCGACGCTGGCGCTGATCGGGGCCATCGTGGCCGAGTTCTTCGGCTCTCCGATCAAGGGCATGGGCTTTCGCATCTCGACCTCGGTGGGCCAGCTGGCGCTCGATCTCGTGTGGGCCGAGATCGTGATTGCGGCGGTTGCCGGTTCGGCCTTCTATGGCGCGGTTGCGCTCCTGGAGAAACGCGTGACATTCTGGCACCCATCGCAACAGGGCCGTTCATGACGTAAACTAGAACCACAACAAGGGAGACCGACATGAAGACATTGGCAACAACGATTGGCCTCGCCACGGCAGGGCTGTGGTCGGGCATGGCGCAGGCCGCAGATGACCTGACGCTGCAACTCAAATGGGTCACGCAGGCGCAGTTCGCGGGCTATTACGTGGCGCAGGATCAGGGCTTTTACGAGGAAGAAGACCTCGACGTCACGATCAAGCCCGGCGGCCCCGATATCGCACCCACGCAGGTGATCGCGGGCGGCGGCGCGGATGTCACCGTGGAATGGATGCCCGCCGCCCTCTCGGCGCGTGAAAAGGGGCTGCCGCTGGTCAATATCGCGCAGCCGTTCAAATCCTCCGGGATGATGCTGACCTGCCTCAAGAGCACCGGCGTCGAGACACCCGAGGATTTCCCCGGCCGCACCCTGGGCGTGTGGTTCTTCGGCAACGAGTTCCCGTTCCTGAGCTGGATGAGCCAGTTGGGCATCCCCACGGACGGGGGCGAGGATGGCGTGACCGTGCTCAAACAGGGCTTCAACGTCGATCCGCTGTTGCAGAACCAGGCCGATTGCATCTCCACCATGACCTATAACGAGTATTGGCAGGTGATCGACGCCGGCATCTCGCCGGACGAGCTGATCACCTTCAAATACGAGGATCAGGGCTCGGCGACGCTGGAAGACGGGCTCTATGTGCATGAGGACAAGCTGTCCGACCCAGAGGAGGTGGACAAGCTGGTGCGCTTTGTGCGGGCCTCGATGAAAGGCTGGAAATGGGCCGAGGAGAACCCCGAGGAGGCAGCGATGATCGTGCTCGACAACGATGCCACCGGCGCGCAGACCGAAAAGCATCAGACGCGGATGATGCAGGAGATCGCCAAGCTGACCTCCGGGTCGAACGGCGCGCTCGATCCGGAGGATTTCGAACGCACGGTCGAGTCGCTGCTGTCGGGCGGCTCGGATCCGGTGATCACCAAGCATCCGGGCGACGCGGCCTGGACGCATGAGATCACCGACAAGGCGCTGAACTGAGCGGCTGGCGTGGTGCCGCTCCGGTCCCAAGCCGGGGCGGTCTGTCAGGCCTCTTGTCCAAAACCGACCATGATCCAGTCGCCTGCCTCGGCGCAGTCGGCTTGAACGCGACCGGAAACTGCGACATCGTCGCCTGACCGTCTCGAACTGGGACAGGGCGGCAGTCAGAGCAGCGAACCAAGGCAGGGAATGGCATGAGCGGATTACTGGCGCTTTTTGACGACGTGGCGGCGATCGCGAAGCTGGCGGCCACGCAGCTCGACGATGTGGCCGCACAGGCGGGCAAGGCCGGGACCAAGGCCGCCGGTGTGGTCATTGACGACGCCGCCGTGACGCCGAAATACGTCACCGGCCTGCCCGCCGCGCGCGAATTGCCGATCGTGTGGAAGATCGCCCGCGCGTCGTTTTTCAACAAGCTGGTGATCCTCTTGCCGGTGGCCTTGCTGTTGAATGCCTTTCTGCCCTGGATGCTGACGCCGCTCCTGATGCTTGGCGGGGCGTATCTGAGTTTCGAGGGCGCCGAGAAGGTCTGGCATCTGATCGTGCCGCACAAGGATCACGGACCGCAGCAGGCCAAGACGCTCGATGCCGCGCATCTCGAGGAGAAGCGGGTGAAAGGCGCGATCAAGACCGATTTCATCCTGTCGGCGGAGATCATGACCATCTCGCTCGCGCAGATCGAGATCGACAGTTTCTGGATCGAGGCCGTGGCGCTGGCGGTGGTGGCCATCGGTATCACGGCGCTGGTTTATGGGGCCGTGGCGCTCTTGGTCAAGGCCGATGATTTCGGGCTTTTCCTGAGCGCACAAGGACGCCTCGCCCTGTCACGGGCCTTGGGGCGCTGGATCGTCAAGTCGATGCCCGCGGTGATGGTGGGAATCGCCACCATCGGCACCGTCGCGATGCTCTGGGTCGGGGGCAGCATCCTCGTGCACGGGCTCCACGATCTGGGCTGGCATCTGCCTTACGAGGTGATCAAGCACGCGGCGGCCCGGGCCGCCGAGGCCGCAGGCACCGGCGCGGGCTTTGTAACCTGGGCGGTGACTGCCACGATGGACGGCATCATCGGGCTGTCCACCGGGCTTCTGCTGATGCCGGTTGTCACCCGCGCGATCGTTCCGGTCTCCGCTTGGCTGTTTCCGGAAAAGGCGTGATGCAGTGCCCCGGATCCGGAAACCCGGCCGCGCCTCTGGCGATGGCTGTGGTCACGCGGTGCAATCGCCGCTAGTTTGCCCGAATGGCAAAGCTTCTCATTGTGTATCATTCGCGCACCGGCGGCAGCCAACAGATGGCGCAGGCCGCCTTCGAGGGGGCCCGGGAAGAGACCGAGACCTCCCTGAAACCCGCCGAGCAGGCCGGGCCGGATGATCTGCTGGGTGCCAATGGCTATCTCTTCTGTGCGCCCGAAAATCTGGCCGCGCTGTCCGGCGTGATGAAGGACTTTTTCGATCGGTGCTACTACCCCGTGCTGGGCCGGATCGAGGGACGCGCCTATGCCCAGATGATCTGCGCCGGGTCGGATGGCGAAAACGCCGCCCGCCAGGCCGCCCGGATCGCGCGGGGCTGGCGGTTGCGCGCGGTTCAGGAACCGCTGATCCTCTGCACCCATGCCCAGACACCCGAGGCGATCCTTGCCCCGAAGTCGATCCCCGACGCGGACTTGGCGCAATGTCGCGAAGTCGGTCAGGCTCTGGCCGCCGGGCTGGCGATGGGGATGTTCTGACAGGGAATGGCCGATCGTGATGGCGGCCGTCCGAAGTCCCGCGCGATTCGGTTCGAATGGGCCCCCGAGGGGTCCGGGCGCAGAGGCCAGGGCGGTGTTTCCAATCCAATCCGGCACGCTGTAAGCTACGACTGAACCGCAGGGATTTACCGCATGTCTCTCACGCTCTCCTTTCTCGCATCGGTCAAGCTGCTGGCCATCCTCGCGGTGACGTTCCAGTTGCTGGGGCTGATGACACGCAACGAGTTGTGGCTGCGGTTGCTCTTGCTGACCGGCACGTTCTTCTACATCGGCTACTATCTCATGGTCGGTCCAGCCCCGCTCTGGGAGGCGGTCTTTGCCAGCAGCTTGCTCGCGCTCGCCAATATCTACGCGTTGACCTTCGTCCTGCTGGATCGTTCCACCTTGTGGATGAGCGCGGAACGTCGCGCGCTGTTCCGGCATTTCCCGACCCTGAACCCGGGACAATTCCGGCGGATCATGCGACACGCCACTTGCTCAGTCATTCAGCAGGATACGACGATCTGTCGGCAGGGCGAGGTTCCCGACCGGCTTGTCCTCTCTCTCGAAGGCGAGGGTAACCTGCAACGCAACGGCAAGACCTCGCGGCTGGTGCCGGTGCGCTTCATCGGCGAGATGTCCTTTCTGCGCGGCGGCGATTACGGCGCGAATGCCAACGTCAGCCTGCGCGCCGGAAGCCGCGTCGTGATGTGGGACCGCGTGCAGCTTCGGCGGCAGATGGATGACAACATCTCCCTCGCCAATGCGCTGACCGCCCTGTTCAACCGCGATCTACTGGAAAAGCTCGATCGAAGCTGGCCAGAGTGACGCCCGGACGGCCTCCGCCGCCGTTCCGATCCCGGCACGATGCGGTCGGCAGGATCAGAGAACCTTCTGCGCAAGTTCGACCAGTGCAGGCACCTCCTGCGCGCGAAAAACGTCCAGCGCGCGCCGGATGCGGTCGCGGCCCTTGCGCCCGGCCAGAAGCCCGCGCCCAAAATCGACACGCGCGCCATGCAGGCCATGGCCGCCATCGAAATCGCGCTCAAGCTCGTCATAGGCGGCGCTTGCAAGGGCTTTCGCCTTGAGCCGCAGCCTGACCGCCGCGGGGAGTTCGTGCAAGGCCAGCCGCGGTTGCGGCAACGGCGCGGGCAGAAGGCCCGCCACCGTCAGGAAAGATTCCGCACGTTTGATGAGATATTGCTGGCGCAGGCCCCATTCGCAGCCCGAGCGGACAAGCGCGTCGGTCCGCGCCAATGCGCCGAGCGCCTCGCGGATGCGCCCCTGCGAGAACAGGCTGCCGGCCGCATAAAAAACCGCGATGATCGCCATCGTGGTGTCGCCCGCGTCCAGCCGGGTATCCGACAGCCTGCGCAACTCCTCCGCCGTCATCGCAGGCGTTCCCAGCATCAATGTGGCCCCGGCATGGAAGGCCTGGGCGGTGGTATAATCCATCGTGCCGGGGATCGCGTTGCGCATGGCCTCGGCGGCAAAGCCCCGGGTGGCCTCGTATTCCTCGACCATCGCCGTGATCGAGGCCATGATCCAGCCGCCGAAGGCCCGCGCCCGGACATCGTCGTGCTCGCGGCCATAGGCGAGGATCTCGGCGGCCAGGGCGCGCGCTCGGGGAACCTCCCCGTCCTGCCGCCAGAAGGCGGCCATCTCGTAGAGCCGCATTTGCGCCATATGCGGATCGGCCCCCGAATGAGCATAGGCGCGGGTTTCCTCGAACAGCCGTTGCAGGTCCTCGCGGCGGGCCCCGTCGGGTCCGTCGTTCAGGATATCCATGCGCACGGTGCGGGCCATCGCGAGCGCGTTCGCGTCGCCGGTCTGCTCGGCCAGCGTCAACGTGTCCGTGATCGCCTGTTCCGCCTCGATGAGACAGCCTTGCTGATTGAACGCCTTGGCATTCAGCATCAGCACGACCAGATAGGCATGGTCCTGCGCCTGGCCTTGAAGCCGTGGCAAATGCCGGGCCGCCACGTCCGAGAGCTTGCTCCAACGCCCGGCCACGTCCAGAACCCGGCAGAAGATGGTGACGAAATCGGCGAACACCACGTCGGTCATCGCGTCCGCACCCCCGCTGTCAAGCGCGGCATCGGCGCGGTCGAGATGGTCGAGGCACACATCGAGCGCATAGACCCGCCACGCCGCCTGCGCCGCGTGCACATTGTAGAGCGCGGCGCGCCGCCAGTCGCCGGCACGGTCGAAATGATAGGCGAGATCGGGCGTCAGGTCGTCGCTCTCATCGCGGGCATCAGCGGCCAGGAGAATCTCTCCGGCGTGTCGGTGCAACTCGCAGGCCTGGCTATCAGTGATGCTGTCGCGGATCGCATTCTGGAACAGCACATGGGAAAACCGCAGGGCCTGACCCGGCTGCACCCGATCGACAAGATGCATCTCTGCGGCGCGGCTCAGAATCGCCTCGAGCGGGGTGTCCCCCGTTGCAATGCGGTCGAGCCAGGCGGGCCGGACTTCGCGGCCGAGGATCGCCGCTTGCCGCAGAAACGCCTTGTCGGGCGCGGGCAGGGTATCGAAACGGCTAAAGATCAGATTCTGGATCATTCCGATGCCCGAGGCCCGTGGCAGGGCGTCCAGCGTCCCTGCGCCATTGGCCCCGATATGGCGCATCAGTTCTTCGGCGAAGAGCGGGTTGCCCTCACTCTGACGGAAGATGACGCGCGCCACAGCGGATTTGTCGGCGATCTCGGGCTGCGCGACCTCGAGCATCCGCGTCACATCCGCTTCGGTCAGCGGTGCCAGGCGCGCCTCGTCCCAGGGCGGCTGGTGCGGCGCGCTATCCCGGCTTGTCGTCAGCAGGCGCAGCTCCGGCGGCGCCTCGTCCAACATCTCGTGCAGCACCTCACGGCTGACCGGGTCGATCCAGTGCATGTCCTCGATCACCAGCCGCCGGGCCGGATCGCAGGCAAGTCGGCGCACTGCCTGTGCGATATGGCGACGGGTCCGCACGGCCTCGCCGGTGTCCTGATCTGCGTCCCGGTCGTGCGCGGTCTCAAGCGTCTGCCCCCCGGTCAGAAGCCGGATCAGGCCGGCATCGGCAGCACCGGTCAGATCGGTCAGCCAAGGCGCGAAATCCGGTGTCGCCATCACCCCGTCATGCCGGGCCGCCGCGCGCAGCAGCCCCAGCACGGGGCGCAGCGGTGAGGCCTGATCCGCCGCGCGGCATTTGCCGTAATGCACTGCGACACCGTCAGGCAGATGCCCGAGGGCCTGCCGGACGAGCCGCGACTTGCCGATGCCCGCAGGCCCCGACACCCAGAGCGCGCCATCGTCCCCGGCCCTCCCCTGCAACCAGCGGGTCAGGCGGGCCAGCGGCTCGGCGCGGCCCACGAACACGCCGGAATTGCGCGCGATGCGGATGTCGAGGGAATCCTCGGTGCTCCGGATCCGGTGGACGCGAAACAGCCGTTGCGGGGTCTTGAAGCCCTTGAGTGAGTAGGTGCCGCAGTCCTCGATCTCGGCGAGGCCCGACAATTCGTCGGCGACCGCCTCCGAGCACCAGACCTCGTTCGGTGTGGCGACGGATTGCAGACGTGCCGCGAGGTTCACCGCACTGCCCAGGGCATTGACCCTCGACTGCCCGCTGAACCGGGTTTCCGAGACAAGAACCTCGCCCGCTGCAAGACCGATCCGCACACGCGGCTCTACCCCGCAGGTTACGGCGATCTCGGCATTGCGAGTGCCGAGACGATCGAGAATCTGCAGGGCTGCACGCCCGGCCGAGAGCGTCGCATTTTCAACGGCGACCGGCGCACCGAAGAGCACGAACACGCTGTCACCGGCATATTCGATGAAATGCCCGCCATGCGACTCGATGATCTCGACCGCCGTTTCCAGCACATCCTCGAACATCGCAAAAGCGCGTTCCACGCCCAGTGCCTCGGTGATGCCGGTTGAATCCACCAGATCCAGCATCAGACTCGCGACCCAGCGCTTTTCGCCCGCATTGTCCGTCACGTCAGTTTGCCCGTCAATGATCGGCCCCGTTCTCAAAAACGCCATGCCTTTCCATGTGAGCCGATGACCCGCGATGCGGCTGTCCGATGCAGCCACAGGATGACCTGAAATGTTTGTTGTTCCAAAGGTATACCAATGGTACCATTCGATAAAGGTTTTATGCTGACCTGCCGCATCCATACATGTGGCCGATTTTGAAAAGGCCGGGGCGATTTCGATCAAGGCAACGATTATCCTGTCGGATCTGCATGCCGGAGCAGAGGAAAGCCTGCTTAGTGTGATTGGTGATGATGGCACCGTTGACCCACGCTCAAAAAGCAACACCACCACCCGCTTTGCCGACGCGATACGGACGACGCTTACTGCATTGTCGGGCGCGGACGCGCATGACCTCGTGATCCTGGGCGATGCGCTCGACCTGTCTCTCGCCCCGCCGCAGGTGGCGGCGGGGGTCTTCGGGGGTTTCATGGCGGCGCTGCCGCCGCAGATGCTGGGCGGGCAGATGTCCTTTTTGCCGGGCAATCACGATCACGCACTGTGGACCGCGCAGCGCTATGCCACCGGTCCCGGATCGCCGGTCGAGGCCGATCACTGGGCGCATGTCACCCCGGCCTTTGCCGCGCAGGCCACGCGGACGGGCAGTGCCACGCTCAACGCGCTGATGCCACCGGGCAGCGCGACGGTGGTGACGTATTATCCCAATCAGGGGCTGGGGCCGGTGACGGTCGGAAAAGAGCGCCGCGCCGTCATGCTGCATCACGGCCATTTCATCGAATCCGCCTACAAGCTGATGACGCGGCTCTGCGCGACGCTCTCGGGCGAACCCGCCCCGGCGATGACGGCGGAGACGCTGGAGACCGTGAACGGAAGCTGGATCGACTTCGCCTGGTCCAGCTTTGGCGATACCGGGCCGCTCGGGCGTCAGATCGCGCGGGCGGAGGAAATGCTTGTCACCGGCGGCGGCGCGCATGTGATGCAGGACCGGATGGCGGCGGCCCTGGCGCGGATGCTGCAATCGAGCCTGCCGCTGCCGCATGCGGCGCAGGTATCGGAAACGCTGCTGCAGCTTGCGCGCGGCCTCGTCGACAGTTTTGTCGGCAGCTATTCGGAAATGGAGCGGTTCAGCTATACCGCGTTCCTGTCGCGCGCATCAACGCAGGGGCTATGTGCCTATATCGACCAAGTGGTCGCCGACCAGATGCGCCGGGAACTCGACAGCGCGCCCGACGACATGCGCCTGTCCTTCATCTTCGGACACACGCACAAGCCCTTTGCCGATGCGCTTGTGACCGAGAGCTTTGCGCGGCCCGTCACGGTCTACAATACCGGCGGATGGGTGCTCGATACCGAGTTGATGAGCTCCGTCGAAGGTGCGGCGCTGGCCTTTGTCGATGCGCAGATGAACACCGCGCTGCTGACGCTTTATTCCCTTGGCGGCGACGGGCTTTTGCAAAAGCCCGCCGTGTCCTCCGCGGACCCGGTCGCCGATGCCGACAACCCGATGCTGTCAGCTCTGCACGACGCCGTCACCAGCGCCGACACCGAATGGGATGCCTTCCGCGACGCGGTACAGGCCGATCTTGCGGCCAAGCAGGCCATGTATCTGCGCCGCGCCAGGGATGGCGAAACCCGGGGAGGGGCCGCATGAGCATCCACATGACGCGCATATCCACCAAGCTGGCCGAGGCGCGCAAGGGGACGGACCCCGATCTCGGCACCACCTATGACGTCATCGTCATCGGCTCGGGCTATGGCGGGGCGATCTCAGCGCAGATGCTGACCGAGGCGGGGCAATCGGTCCTGCTGCTGGAGCGCGGTCGCGAGATCCTGCCCGGCGCGTATCCCCGCGACCTGCAAGCCGCCACGCGTGAAACCCAGATCATCACGGCCAAGGGCGGGCGGCTGACCGACACCAACGGGATGCTAGATCTGCGCATCGCCAAGGATATGAGCGTGGTGGTCGGCTGCGGTCTTGGCGGCACCTCGCTGATCAACGCGAATGTCGCGCTGCCTGCCGACCGGCGGGTGTTCGACCAGACGGATGCGGCGGGGCGCAAGCTCTGGCCCAAGGCCTACCAGACATGCGGCAAGGCCTGGGACGACGGCGACAAGGCCAACAACATGCCCAACGCCTACAAGGCCGCGCATCACGGGCTCGGCTCGACCCCCCTGCCCGAGCATTACGACCTGCCCAAGCTGCGCGCGTTGGAGCAATCGGCCAAGGCGCTGAACCAGCCGTTCCAGCGGCCCCCGATCAACGTCACCTTCGAGAACGGCTGCAATGCCTTCGGCAATCCGCAGGCCGCCTGCACGCTCTGCGGCGATTGTTGCGGCGGCTGCAATTACGGAGCCAAGAACACCACGCTGATGAACTACCTGCCGCACGCGGCGGCCAATGGCGCGGTGATCGTGACCGAGGCCGAGGTCAGCACCGTGACGCAAGGAGAGGATGGCACATGGCGGGTGCGCGCGGCGGCGTTCGGTCAGCCCGCCAGCACTGGCCTCGATCTCAAGGCGCGGCGCGTGGTGCTGGCGGCGGGCACGCTGGGCTCGACCGAGATCCTGATGCGCTCGGCCAGGGCGGGGCTGCCGGTGGCGCAGACAGCGCTCGGCAAGGGGTTTTCCGGTAATGGCGACGTGCTGGCCTTCGGTTTCGATGCCAATATCACCGGCTCGGGCGCGGCGCAGACGACGCCGACCGATCCGCCGCCGCTGCACAGCATCGGCGCAGGCGCGCATGCCCCCACCGGACGAGATGGCGGCCCCTACCGGCCCGGCCCCTGCATCGCGGGCACCATCCGGGTGGACATGGATGAGCAGAACCCGCTGCGCGACGGCGTGCTGATCGAGGAGGGTGTCGCCCCTGGCGCCCTGTCGATGATCTATCCGGCGATCTTTTTCGGCGATGACGTGACCACGGCCAGCCTGACGCGCTTTTCCGACGCGACGCGGCGCCTGCAGGACATCGCCACGCTGGGCAACGACCTGATGGCGGGCGAGGGGCTGGCGGGGCTGTCCTATTCCGGGGCCACCGCGCGGATGCAATCCTACCTTCTGATGTCGCATGACGATGCGGGCGGGCAGATCGTCCTGGATGACCGCGACCCCGACCATCCCGCTCCGGTCACCGTGTGCTGGCCGGATGCGGGAAAGCAGTTTCCGTTCCCGCGCGACAATGAAATTCTGCGTCAGGCCAGCGACGGGATCGAAGCCAATTATCTGCCCAACCCGATCTGGAGCGAGCCCTATGGCTGGAAGCTGGTCACCACGCATCCCGTGGGTGGCTGCCGCATGGCCGACGACCCCGGGGACGGCGTCGTCGATGCCGACTGCCGGGTCTATACCGGCGAGGGCACGCAGGTGCATGAGGGGCTGATGGTCTGCGACGGGGCGGTGATCGCGTCCTCGCTGGGGGTCAATCCACTCCTGACGATCTCGGCCATCACGATCCGGGCCATGAATGAGCTGATCGCGCGGGAGGGCTGGCAGACAAAACCGATGAAGCCCGCGCAATCGGCCCGCCTCGACAACACCCCGCCAAAGGCACCGCCCTCGCCGATGGCAACTGCCGCACGGGATATCGAAAAGGCAATCAAGGTGCTGGAGGACTGGGTGACCGGCATCGGCACCGAGCCCGAGACGGTGCGCAAGGAGTTGCGCAAACGTATTGAGAGCCTCTTTGCGGGGCTGGGAAAATGGACACGGCGGGGACTGGATGCCGCCACATGGACCGCCTTCGAAACCGCCGACATGAGCGGCGACATCGGTCCTGCGCTAAGCCTGCTGGCCGGGTATCTCCAGCGTGCGCGCGAGGTTTTGCTATCCGGCAAGTCGGAGGCGAAGATCGCCCGCGATCTGGTCGCTCTGATCACCGAAATCGCCGGGGAGTTCCCGCCGGGGCTGGCCTTCAGCGAGGAAATGGAGGGCGCGCTGAGCGAGGTGCGCGAGAGCCGCCCGCACCCGATCTCGGACGCCTACGCCATCGCCGCGCGCGAAGGGACGGTTGCAGGGTATGGCATTGACGGGCAGTTCGTGATCAGCACCACCGATATCGAGCGCATGCTGGCACAGGATTGCGACCATGAGGCGGTGCTGTCGGGCAGCGTCGTCCTGACCGATCCGGCCGGCAAGGCTGAGACACAGCATTTCACCAAGGCGACATTCCAACTGTTGCGGCGGGACGCCGCCGAGGTCGCATCCTGGTTGATGGTCTATGACGGCGATCTGGACTCCGGCGCGCATTTTCACGGGGTCAAGACGCTGCGCCGCCGCGCGGACAGCAACTGGTGGACCGACCTGACGACGCTCGATGTCGATCTCACCCGCCCCGGTCAGCCCGCCTTGCGCGGGCGGATGACGCTGGGGGTGCAGGACCTCGTCAAACAGGCGCAGACGGTGCATGGCACGATGGCCAGCGATGCCACGCTGACCGGGCTTGCCTGGGACGTGCTGCGCCGAATCGGCTGGGGCGACCTGTTTTGGCTGGTAAAGCAGCCCGATTTCCTCAATCGCGCGATCCGCTACGCCATCGCGAATTACGGCATGCAAAGCGGCAGCCCTGGGGCGCAGGCCCTGACCGCCCTGGGCGGGATGCAAGGGGCGGAATTCTTTGGTCGGCTGATCTTCGAGGTCTATGGCGGCTTGCCCGCCTATCTCTACAATTTTCCCGCGCGCAACGCGCCGCCCGATCCGATGCCACCGCTTGCCGGGGTCCCGTCAGAGACCGTGACACATGTCACCGCCGATGGCGCCCCGATCCGCCTGACCCGCTTTCAGGGCGGCACGAAGGGCCCGGTGATCGTGGCCAACGGGTTCGGGTTTCGCGGCATGGGGTTCGCGATGAACACCTATCCGGAGGGGCAGGACCAGTCGCTTGTCGGGATGCTGGCGGCTGCGGGCTATGACGTCTGGATATTTGACCACCGCGCCAGCCCCGCCAACGACATGCCGGGTGCCCCCCCGGCGGTGAATTACACCATCGACGACATCGCGGCCACCGACTGGCCCTGGGCGGTCGAGACCGTTCTGGACCGGACCAAGGCCGGGGATGTGCAGCTTCTGGTGCATTGCCTCGGCGCGCTTACCGCGATGATGTCGCTGATGGGCGGATATACCGCCCGTGTCCGCAACATGATCGTCAGCCAGTTCAGCGTGCATCCCGTCACAAGCTGGTTCAACCAGATGAAGGCCGACACGCATTTTGCGCAGCTTCTGCATGGCGACGCCGAGAGCGGCATGGCGGCGGCGCTGGCGGCGATGACCGGCAACCCGGTGATCGAGAGACTGGCCGAGCCGCGCGACCTGTTTGACCTGAGCACACGCGTGCCCCCGGCAGGTTCGATGCCGCAACAGGCGCAACTCGACGCCGCGATCGACGCGCTGGTCTATTCCGTGCCCTTCCCGACCGGCGAGTCCTGCAACAGCCCGACCTGCCACCGCGTCTTCGGCGTGTTCGGTCCGGTCTATAACCACGACCAGCTCAACGCCGCGACGCATGACGCGCTCAATCAGGTGGTTGGCCCGGTGGCGACCTGGCCGTTCGTGCAACTGTCGCGGATCATGCAGCGGGGCCGCGCGGTAAGCGCCAGCGGCAAGGACATCTATTTCGACGACCCGACGCGGCTCGATTTCCCGATCCATTTCATCTCGGGCGAGATGAACCAGCTGGTCCTGCCATCGACCACGCTGCGCACCCAGAGATGGCTCAAGGCCGCGCTGCCCAAGTCGCAGGCACGGTTCACCCGTCGGGTCTATCGCGGCTACGGGCACATGGATTGCCTTGTCGGGCGCGATGCCGGGCGCGATGTGATCCCCGATCTCATCGCCTGGCTCGACGCTCAGGGCTGAGCGGCGAGAACCACCCCGCACAGCATCGCCAGATAGGTCACCTGATGCGCCGCCTGATCGAGCCCCAGAAAATGCCAATATGCGCTGTCGCGGTCGTCGATGCCGCGCCGCGCCACGATCCGCGCCTTGGCCCAGTCGATATGATAATGCACCACTACCTCAGCGATCGCGAGTGCGGCGACAAGCCCGGGCCGGACCGGGGCCGCCAGCCACAGCACGGGCAGGCTCAGCAGCCCGTGCAGCCCCGCATGGACCAGCCCGCCGGGATGGCCATAGCGCCCCTTGGTCTCGGCCATCCACAGCGTCTGCCACTGGAAATCGGCGAGATAATGCTTGACCTGAAACAGCGCCAGAGTCGCAAGGACCATGACCGCGGTCACGGCTGACCCACCTGCGCCGACAGCTGTGCATTCGCGCGCATCAGCTTGCGCCCGGTATCGCGGCTCATGCCGTTCTCAAGCAGGATCCGGAAATCGGGATCGCGTGCCGTGAGGCGGCGCAGCGACGCCCCCGAGATCACGAACAGCCGCGACGGCGATGCGATCCGCACGGTGGCCGATGCCTCCCCCTCCGCGAGCACGTTCATCTCGCCCACCAGTCCGGACTCGGTGATGCCGATCTTCCGACCGCCAGACCAGACCTGCGCGCCACCCGTCGCGAGATAGTACATGTTGACAACGGGCTGCCCCTCTTCGGTCAGCACCGCGCCCTCCTCGGCATCCATCCACGTGCCCCGGTTCAGGAACCGGCGGGCAATGGGGGGCGGCATGTCGGGAAAGACGTGCCGCAGCATGGCCTGTTCCTCGGCGGTGAACCGCACGCGGCCGTTCATGTAGGCCAGCCGCGCAATGCCCATGAGGCTGATGACGATCCACGACACCTGAATGATCGCCGAGGACATGTTGAACGCCACAGTGAGGCTGATGAGAACCAGGCTCGAGGCGCAGAGGTTCAGCACCGCATAGGCATAGCCGCTGCCCCGCAGGAGGCCGACCTGAAGAAGTGCATAGGAGGTCAGGTAGACCACCACGCCCGCGAGCCCGGCGGCATTGAACGCCGCTTCGGTCGTGAAATGTTTCATGCCCATTGCCCCTTGCGCCTGTGCCATCCCTACACGGCATGGCCGCGAGGTCAAAAGACGAATTCGGCTTCGGGATCAAAGCGGACGGGCATGAAACCTCGACAACAGGCGATGCGATGACCGGCGAGCGCCGCGACGTTAGGGGGCGACCCTCGTTGACGTGATGCCGATTCATGTTTAGTATTTTCGAAATACCATGAGCGGGATTTTTTGGGCCGCTCCGCTCACGCTCGGATCGACCGCATCCGGAGATTATGAGCAGTGCAAAAGCTGAAAATGGTCACTCTGCAACAAAACGCCTAGCCTGTTTAGGGTCATGGGTCTTGCAATTTTACTTAGATATGCTAATTAAATTGTATGACATGAAGCACTTTCCCAGCGCCAAAGGTGCCGTCGGACCCTTGGGTCACCTGCGGCACCTGGTCCACCGACGCACGTCCTTTTGGCCCCGGCGCGCGCTTCTCTTCCAGACATCTTGTGAAAGGCCAACAATGACCGAAAAGAATCCTGACAAGGGCTATGTGGCGATCCTCGGCTGGTCGCTGAACGCGATCGACGCCATCGACCGATTTGACAGGCGCTATGTGATCGTCGCGCCATCCTGGGCCGAAGAGTACGCCAAGGCCAATGACATCCCCTTCATCCCGTGGGATTTCGACCGGCTCAACGAACGCTCTCACGAGATCGCGCAAGTCCTCAAGGACGAGGGCTGCGACGTGGCCATCCCGCTTTACGAAGAGACCGTCGAATGGGCCGGGGCGATCAACTCCGTGCTGCTCGACAATCCGCGCCTTCTGGGCCAGTCGATGCTGTTTCGCGACAAGTCGCTGATGAAGCGCCGTGCGCAGCTCGCGGGCATTCGCGTGGGCATTTTCGAGGAGGCCGACAACCATGCCGATGTGGTGCGCTTTCTCAAGCGGGTGAATCAGACGCTGCTCAAGCTCGAGGGCGATCCCGACGACCCGATCCATTTCAAGGCCTTCGACAAGGCGGGCTGCCTCGGGCACCGCACCATCCGCACTGTCGAGGATGTCGATTCGATCTCGAACGACGAGTTTCCGGCCCTGCTCGAAAGCCATCTCGACGGCTGGGAATTCGCGGTGGAGGCCTGGATCAAGGACGGCAAGATCCAGTTTCTCAACATCTCGGAATACGTGTCGCTCGGTTATTCGGTCTTCGTGCCCGCGACGCCGGAACTTGAATCCTGGCGACCCAGAATCGAGGCCGAGATCAACAAGCTGATCAAGGCGTTCGACATCGACTTCGGCTTCATCCACCCGGAATATTTCGTGACCAGCGACGGCACGATGTATTTCGGCGAGGTCGCCTATCGGCCGCCCGGCTTCAACGCGCTGGAACTGATCGAGCGGGCTTACGGCTTCGACGGCTATCAGGGGATCGTGCTGGCCTTCGATCCCAAGACCACGCAGGAGGAGCTTGACGCCTTCTTCCCGACTCCGGTCGAAGACGCCAAGGGCCATGCCGGCTGTTTCGGGGCCTATCCGCGCCGTCGGGTGGTCGAGCGGATGGAAATCCCCGAGGCGACGGCACAGGATTCCTATTTCGAATTTCACGAACTGGCCCAGCCGATGGAGCAGAAGGTGACAAAGCGCACCGCCTTCGGTACCCATTGGGGGCTGGTGTATTTCTTTGGTGAGGATCCGCACCGGCTGCGCGATCTTCTCAAGGCACAGGAAGAGCTGGATTTCTATGTTTGACCATATCGCAGAGGGTCTCTGATGTACGGCGCCGATCAGGCGGGCGAGGCGGATCGCCTCGCCGCCACACTTGAAGGGCCGCTGACCCATCTCGATCAGGCCCGCCCCTTCGCCAAGCCGCGTTTTCAGGCGCAGGTTCTGGATGTGGCGGGGCGCATGATGGCCGTGCCCGGCGGGCTGGAGCGGCTGCACGCACTGGCCCCGCGCATGGATGCGGCCGGGCTGTTTGCCGGGTCCGACTGGGATGCGCCCGCCAACCTGCTGCCGGGCCTCGTGGGCGGCACGCTCGAGCATGGCGCGCCCGCCTTGGTCGCCGCCGAGGCGGTGAGCCTGCTGCGCCTGCTTGCCGTCACCAAGGGCGAGACCGAGCATCCGCATATCCATGCCGCCGCCGCCCGGCGCTTCCTGACACAGGTGCTCGCCCTCAATATGCGGCGGTTTTTCGGCACCACGGACGAGGCCGCGCGCGAGGCGGGCGCAAGACAGGCCACGATCAATGCGCTGTTCAAATATCTGGCCGAGCATGTCGGCTTTCAGGATGTGCTGGGAGAATTGGTCGACGAGATCTGGCGCATCCTGCGGCAGCGCCCTGTACAGGTGGCGCATGTCAAGGACATGATCGCACAGATGTCGATGACGCTTGCCGAACGCGGCGGCGAGATCGGTGACCGGCGTCTTGGGGCCGACCGTCTGGTCTCGGCGCTGTTCGGCCCGACCTCCGCCTGCATGGGCGATCCGGGCCTCGACATCTATCTCGACCGCCTGACCGTGATGGACGAGACCGACCTGCGCCACGAGGCGCAGGGGCTTGCACGGGCGATGCACGATACCGGCCTCGTGTCGGATTACCACGCCGCCTTTCTGACCTGGGTGCTGGATACCGAGCACGATGGCATGGTCGCGGACACGCTCGGCCTCGGCACCACGGGCCGTGATTGTCTGCAACACCATCGCGGCCTTGTCATCGAACTCATCCGCCGCGCGGTGCGACCTGCAACGGCGCAGGCGCTTTACGGCATGTCACTGATGCTCGACCGGGGCATCCTGCATCATGCCCCGATCGCCCCGGCCCTGCGTCGGCAACTCGCACTGGAGCCCTGCCCCGCCGTCGCCGAGCGCCTGTCGATGGCCGGATTGAACGCGGCACCGCCCGCCGACCTGCTGCTGGCGGGCTGCATCCAGGTTCTCGGCCTGCCTCTGGGCGTGGGGCAAGGCGCGAACCCGACCTGCCAATCGGCCCGCGCCATCGCGATGTGGGCGCAGAACGATCCCGACTACCTGCTGCATCTGGTGGCACAGGCGGCACATGTCGACACGGTGATGATGCATTTCGAGGGCAGCGCGATCAACGCCGCCGATCTGCCTGCGGGGCTCGCCATGGGCGCGCCGCTCGATGCCGATCCCGTCTCGGTCGTACTGGTGCCGCATCTCGACCGGATCTATGCCGAGATGGGCCGTCTGTGTGCCGCGCGCAACGACGATCCGCATATCTGGATCAACCCGGAATTTCATGGCTGGTGGGTGGGCCGCGCCTGCGCCGTGGCGGTCGATGTGCCGACCGGGGCGCTCGCGGGGATAGAGGATTTCATCGCCCGCTTTCACACCGCCTATCATCCCGATTACAATGGCGGCGAACCGGTCATCCACCCGCAGCCCGCAGGTATTGCGGCCACCGATGCCGCCGCGCGTTTCGTCGGCTGGCATGCCATCACAATCCTGCGCGTGGTGCCTGATCGCGCGGGCGAAATGCGGGTCTATTTCTACAATCCCAACAACGATTCAGGGCAGGATTGGGGCGACGGCGCGGTGGTCTCGACGCACGGGGCCGGTGAGCGGTTCGGCGAGGCCTCGCTGCCCTTCGAGACCTTCGCCTCGCGTCTATATCTCTTTCACGAGGACGGGATGCGCCCGGCGGCCACAAACCGCCCGCCACAAGAGGTTCTGGAACGGGTGGCGCTGCAGGCGCGTCGGACATGGGCCGCCGGGCGACAGGAGATCAGCGGCGAAGCCATCTCGCGCCTTGCGGCCACCGAGTCGACCTGAGCAAGCGCAGCCCATCGTCCAGGGCGGCGCAGATCAGGGCGACTCATGCCTCCCAGGTGATCCGGCCGCCGCACAGGGTGAGCGCGGCACGTGCCCGGTCGAGGCGGTCAGGCTCCATCGCCTCGAGATCGTGGGACATCACCGCGATATCGGCCATCATGCCCGCACGCAGCATGCCCTTGCGGTGCTCGTTGAATTCCAGCCAGGCGTTGTCGGCGGTATAGCTTTGCAGCGTGTCGATCAGGCTCTGGCTCTGATCTTGCCACAGCGCGCCGAGATCAACGGGGGCGACCGCCGCCTTGACGCTCGGCATCACCTCGACGCCGATCACCGGCCAGTCGGTGGAAAAGCACAGTCGCGGCGCATGCGCGCGCAGATCGCGCCACGCGAAGCTGAGCGGGATCTGGTCTGCGTGCAAGAGAGCCGACATGCCACCGGGCGGAAAAATGCCGCCAAAGGGCGCGTGACCGGGCTGCATTGAGGCCACCACGCCAAGCGTGCCGAAGCGCGGCAGATCGTCGGGATGCAGCACCTCGATATGTTCGACCCGGTGGCGTGCGTCGCGGACACCGTTGGCGTCCCGCGCCGCCTCGTAGCCGTCGAGCGTGCGGCGGATCGCCAGATCGCCGATGGCATGGGTGGCGATCTGGAGCCCCATCGCGTCGGCGCGGATGCAGGCGGCGTTGAAATGCTCGGGCTCGAACACCGCGTCGCCGATATGGTCGGTGCCGGGATAGGGACGCAGCATCAGCGCCGTGCGGCTTTCGGTGACACCGTCCATGAACATCTTGACCCGGTTGCACCAGACCATGTCACCGGCGTAGCGGCGGCGCATCTCCTCGGCCTCCTCGAAGCGGTCGAGCGGGTCGAAGCTCTTGTAATGGAACGGCACCTCGGTGCGGCACAAAAGCGTGCCCTCGTCTTCCATCTCGGACAGCAGTTCGAGCTGATAGAGATTGCCGTCCATGTTGTGCAGCCCGGTGATGCCGTGGCTGGCGCAATGTTTCATGCCGCGCGCGATCGCAGCCTTGTCGAGCGCGCGCTCGGCCGCCGTCGCGGGCGGCTCTGGGTTGGCACCGGTGATCAGCCCCATCATGTCGCGCCCGGCATGGCGGGTGAGGCGCAGCACCGGCGCATAGGCGGAGGGCTCCTGCAATTCGCCGGTGGCGAGCCCGGCCTCGCCCATGACGATCTGCGCGCCCTTGTCCACCGGCCCGCCCCGCAGCACGCCCGCTGCCTCGAGCGCTTTGGTGTTGGCCCAGATGGTGTGGTGATCGGGGGCGAACATGGCGAAGGGGCGGTCGGGCAGAACCCTGTCGAGATCGTGACGGGTGGTCTGCCGCCCCTCGCCCAGGATGGCGTAATCGGCCTGCACGGCAAAGACCACGCGGTCGTCGGGGCACGCAGCGGCCCAGGCGCGCACCTTGTCGCGCAGCGCGTCCTCGTCGCCGACCCCGTGGAGATCGAGATAACCCAGTTCCACCGAACCGCCGAACAGATGCACATGGCTGTCGATGAAGCCCGGCAGCACCGTGGCCCCGCCCGCATCCAGCACCCGCGTGCCCGGACCGGCCAGCGCCCTGATCTCGGAGGTAGAGCCCACCGCGGCGATGGTGCCGCCGGAAATCGCCAGTGCCTCGGCGCGCAGGCGGTCGGGATCGAAGGTGATGAGACGGCCGTTGAGGATCACGGTTTCGGGCGTCTGCGCCATGATGGGCCTCGCGTGGGGTTGATTGACTGGGAAGAAATTAATTGCGCGGCCCGCACCGAACGGGCCGCGCGAGAGGCGCTTACTTTTTCACCTCGGTCCAGATCGCGCTGTAGATCTTCTGCACATCGGGCGGGCAGGTCCGGGCGATGTAGCCCGCATCGGCAAGCTCGTCCGGGATCATCACTTCGGGGGCCTTGGCCATGACTTCGTCCATGTACTCGCCAGAGCCGTCAATGCCGTTGGCATAGCGTGCGAAGTTTGACAGCATGGCGGCGTTTTCCGGCTCCATGATGAAGTTGAGGAACAGCTTCGCGTTCTCGACATTCTGCGCATCGGCGAGGATTGCGGCATTGTCCATCCAGATCGGGAACCCCTCTTGCGGGTAGCCGAAGGCGATATCCTCGTTCAGCAGGCGCGAGCGCAGCGACGCCCCGTTCCAGTTGACCCCGGCGGCCAGGTCACCCGCAGCGAATTTCTCGACATTGCCATAGGCCATCGACAGCCAGTGCTGCTTGGCCTCGACCACCTTGTCGCGGACCTTTTCCAGCACCTCGCGATCACCTGTGCACTGATCGCCGCCCATGTAATGGATCGCCATGCCCATCACGTCGTTCATCTCGGGGACGACGTTGATCTTGCCGCGCAACTCCTCGGGCGGATCGAAGATCACTGCGGCGGTGTTGATGTCGCCGTCATAGACCGACGTGTCGACGGTGACGCCCACGGTGCCCCATTGCCACGGCACCGAATATTCGCGGCCCGGGTCGAACTCCACATCGACCCAGCGGTCGTTCATATGCTCGAAATTCTCCATCTCGTTGGGGTTGGACTTCATCAAGAGCCCCTCGCCGACGAAAATCGGGATATAGGTCCCCGAGGGCACCACGATGTCAAAGCCATGTCCGCCGGCCTTGATCTTGGCGAGCGCGGTGTCGTTGCTGTCATAGTCGGTGATGGTCACCGCGACATCGTGTTCCTTCTCGAACTTCTCGATCATTTCAGGGCTGGTGTAGTTGCCCCAGTTGTAGATGTTGAGCTCACCTTCGGCCGAGGCGCCGCCGCCGGCAAGGGCCAGTGCGGTCGTGGTGGCAAGGATGCGTCTCATGGGTAGTCCTCCTGTTGGGTAGGGTTTATGTGCGCTTGCGGCTAAGTAGGAAAAAGCCGGTCACCAGAATAACAGAGATGGCCAGAAGCGCGGTGGAAATCGCGTTGATCTCGGGGGTGATCACCCGCCGGAGCTGTCCCAGCATGTAGGTGGGCAGGGTATCCTGTCCGGCGGATTTGACGAATTCGGTGATCACCACATCGTCAAGCGAAATTACGAAAGCCAGCATCGCCCCCGCGAGGATGCCGGGGAAAAGCTGCGGCAGGGTGATGCGGCGAAAGACCTGAAAGGGCGTGCCGTAAAGATCGGCCGCCGCCTGTTCAAGGCTGAGATCCATGCCCTGCAACCGGGCGCGGATCGGCATATAAGCGAACGGCAGGCAAAAGGCGGCATGGGCGAGGATGAGATAGCCCAGCCCGGTATAGCCGGTCCAGACCTTGATCAGCGCGAAGAAGATCAGGAGTGCCACGGCGGTGACGATCTCGGGCACCATCAGCGGCTGGTTGATCAGCGCAAAGGCCAGGGTCTGGCCGCGCCAGGGGGTGGTGCGGGTGGTCGCGAGTGCCGCCAGCACCGCCGCCGTGGTGGCGACACCCGAGGCCGAGATGGCCACCACCAGTGAGCGTATCGTGGCGGCCTGCACCTTATCATTGTCCCAGGCCGAGACATACCAGCGCCAGGAGAAGCCTTCCCAGATCGCGATCGATTCACCCGCGTTGAAGGAATAGATCACCAGCAGGATGATCGGCAGGTAGAGCACCACGAAGCAGAAAAGTGCCACCGTGGTGAAGCCGGGCTGTCGGCGCACGTCGAAGCCGCGTCTAGACATGACGCTCTCCCTCACGCCCGATGGCACGCACATAAAACAGCAGCGCCACCGTCACGATCACCAGCAGGGTGAGCGACAGGGCGGCCCCAAGCGGCCAGTTGCGCAGCTGTCCGAATTGCAGCTCGATCAGGTTGCCCAGCATCAATTGCTTGCCGCCGCCCAGAACCCGCGGCGTCACATACGCGCCCAGGCAGGGCACGAAGACGAGGATCGACCCCGCCACGACGCCGGGCTTGACCAGCGGAAAGATGATCTTGCGCAGCACTGCGATCCGCGTGGCGTAAAGATCATAGGCGGCCTCCACGAGGTTGAAATCCAGCCGCTCCATCGAGGCGTAGATCGGCAGGATCATCAGCGGCAGGTAGACATAGGTCATCCCCAGAAGCAGCGAGAATTCGGTGAACAGCATCTGGATCGGCTGGTCGATCACCCCGAGCCAGATCAGCACCGTGTTGAGCGTGCCCTGGTTGCGGATCAGTTCCATGATCGCAAAGGTGCGGATCAGCAGGTTGGTCCAGAACGGGATCATGATCAGCAGCATCCACACGTCCCGCTGCCCGCGCGGCCGGGTGGCGATGAAATAGGCGGTGGGAAAGCCGAAGAGGAAGGCCAGGATCATGGTCAGGATCGACAGCTTCACCGAACGCCACAGGACGGACAGATGCGCATCTGCCAGTTGCAGCTCGCCGCTGAAGAAGTCGCGCTCCACCACCACGTTCATCCAGGCATCGGTCGAGAATTCCCAGACCACCCCGCCGTAATCGCCGGGGGTGAGGAAGGAATAGACCAGCACGATCAACAAGGGACCGGTGGCCGCAACCAGCAGGATCAGCATGGCCGGGGCCAGCAGAAGCGCGCGGGTCTGGCGGGTGCGCCGGGTGCGGGCGGTGGCGAGATCGGTCATGGCCTCAGTCCCTCAGCACCTGGCCGACGCCCGCCGCAAAGCGCACGCCCACGGTGTCGCCCTCCTGCCAATCCTGCGCCTGGCCGGGGGCATTCTGGCGGCGCACGACAAACCGTTCGCCGTCGTCAAGTTCGACGTGGTAATGGGTATCGGTGCCGACATAGATCACGTTGGCCATGCGCCCGGTGAGCAGCGCATCCTCGGGCGCCTCCAGCGTGGCATGCTCGGGCCTCACCGCCATCGTGACCGGACCGCCCGCCGTCGGGCCGCCCTCGGCCGCGCGCGCTGCGATCTCGGCCCCCGAGGCCAGCCTGACCTGCGCCGCATCGCCCGACATGCCCACGAGTTCCGCCTTCAGGAAATTCGTATCGCCGATGAAATCAGCGACAAAACGTTCGGCGGGATGGTCGTAGATATCGCGCGGGCTGCCGATCTGCCGGATTTGACCGGCATTCATTACAGCCAGACGGTCCGACATGGTCAGCGCCTCGTCCTGATCGTGGGTGACGAAGATGAAGGTGATGCCGGTCTCGTTCTGCAAGCGCTTGAGTTCCAGTTGCATGTCCTTTCGCAGCTTGAAGTCGAGCGCCGAGAGCGGCTCGTCGAGAAGCAGCACCTTGGGGCGCGGGGCAAGCGCCCGGGCGAGCGCCACACGCTGCTGTTGGCCGCCCGAGATCTGATCCGTGCGCCGGTCGGCCATCTCGGTCATCTTGACCAGCGCCAGCATCTCCTCGACCGTGGCCGAGATCTCCGCACGGGGTTTCTTCAGCATCTCGAGACCGAAGGCGATGTTTTCCGCGACGGTCATATGCGGAAACAGTGCGTAGGACTGGAACACCGTGTTGACCGGGCGTTCATAGGGCGGGCGGGTGAGCAGGTCCTCGCCATCCAGCGCCACCTTGCCGCGCGTCGGGTCGATGAATCCCGCGATCACCCGCAACAGCGTGGTCTTGCCGCATCCCGACGGGCCGAGAAGGGTGAAGAACTCGTTCGAACTGATCGTGACCGACACGTCATCGAGCGCGGTAAACGCCTCCGTGCCGGACCCGAATATTTTGGTGACGCCCTCAACCTCGATCATATGTCCCGCTATCTGTGCTTGCCTCATCTGTATGGCCAGCAAAAGAGCGGGGCAGCAGAATGTCAACCCGCAGGTCTGCAATGCAAGACATAGGAGCGCAGTTGGTTCTTGCGGAAAAACGCTGGCGCTTCGCCCGGATGAACGTTGGTGGCGCTTTGGCATGACGGCGATGGCCACCAAAACGGTAAAGGACGCCGGTCGCAGCTTGCGGCTCGCCCTTCGACACGCACTTGGAAATGTCGCACAGTGCGATCTGATGCAGCCCCGCGCCAGAAGACAAATCGGGAAGGCCAGCGACCGGCCGACCCTCGACCTTTTTGACGACGAGATCTGAATGAACGAAGTTGCCCCCGTTTCCCTGAAGGATGCGCCCGCCCTCATCGAGGCGGTTTTCCCCGCGCAGAAGGTGTCTTTCGAAGCACAGTTCGAGCGCAAGGCGGTCGCGGACCGAGCTATGCAACCCTAACCCGGTGTCCACGGAACCGGCAGCAGGCCACCTGTCGGACCTCTACCGGAGCAAGATCCGCAACCTGTCGTCAGCGCTGCGTAAGCGGCGGCCACGCCCCATTGATTTTGCACTTGCGCGGCGTCGCGATGGGATGAAGCGGAGGGCGGCCGGTAGCTCGTCAGGGACTACGAGA